>NZ_JTEV01000007.1 GCF_000786105.1 Bdellovibrio sp. ArHS | reverse complement strand
GGAGGAAATACTTTATCGGTGCTCCGTTCAGCACGGCCTCCTGCCTCAGCCACCGCCGGGCTGTCGCCCGGTTCGCGCCATCCAGGCGTCGGTGGATGCTGAACTCCGACCCATAAAGTATTTCCTCCACACCAAATCTCGGGCTTCGACAAGACTCGAGGAATCTGTCTTCATTCGTTTTGGCAATAGAGAGATAAAGATGCAGCTCTCGGCGCCTTTCTTCGTTTTCTTGCGCTGAGTGCTGTTCGTGAGTTGTTTCTGTGAAGAGGGTCTTTATCAGTTTTTGGATGAGGGCTTCTCATCAGATTTGATAATCTTTATGATGAAAGTCATAGCTGCCTTTTTAAGAAGGTGTCAAGTTGGGCCCATAGTCATTTTAAATTGAAGCCGACTAAGAAAGGAAAGCTATGTTAACGAAATCAGGTGCAAAAGCCTTCTTCCTATTGGGAACAGGACTTTGTTCATTGGCCTTTGTTCTGTTAACTATCGATACGTTTCACCGTATTCCAGCGCAAACCAACGAAGATCAAATCACTGAAGCTGTCAAACAGGGAAAGGATCTTTGGGAGCATAACAACTGCATGGGTTGTCACACTCTCTTCGGAGAAGGTGCTTACTACGCTCCAGAGTTAACAAAAGTTTATCAGCGCAGAGGCGAAGTTTTTATTCGTCAGATGTTGAAGGACCCGCAGGCGATGTATCCCAACGATCGTCGCATGCAAAAATATAATTTCACTGACGCAGAAATTGATTCGTTAGTGGCCTTCTTGAAGTGGGCTGGTGGAGTGGATCTGAATGGGTTCCCGGCGGATCCTCCTTTGGCACCGAAAAAGACCGAGTTCATTCCTGCGCATTTGGCGACGAATGTCCTTCCGAAACCTGAAGTGTTTCAGCAATTGTGTACGGCTTGCCACACTTTAAGTGGGTCGGGCGGCAATGTCGGGCCGGCGTTGGATGGCATCGGCACTCGTAAAGACACGGCGTGGTTGAAATCTTGGATTAAAGATCCCAAGGCGGTCAAAGCAGACACGACAATGCCAACCCTTCCCCTTACAGATGCACAGCTTGAGGAAGTCGTGCAGTTCTTATCAAGTCAGAAATAAAGAAGGTGTGTATGAAGTTTAAATCACAAAAAATTGCATATTTGTTCTTCGCGACCTGCATGCTTTTATTCAGTCTGCAACTTATCTATGGATTCATCATGGGCTTTGCGCACATGGGGATGGACGGATTGCACAACTGGATTCCCTTTCATGCCGCCCGCGCCACACACACAAATCTTTTGGTGATGTGGTTGTTAGCTGGTTTCATGGGCGCCGCGTATTGGATTGTCCCTGAAGAGACCGACCGCGAAATCATCTGTCCCAAGCTGGCGGTGGTGCAGTGGGCGGCCTTGGTGATTGTGGGGGTGACGGCGATTATCGGCTTCCATTTCAATTGGTGGGAAGGCCGTAAGTTTTTAGAAATTCCAAGACCGTTGGACTATTTGGTTGTGGTCGACGTTCTTCTTTTTATCTTCCTGATTGGCGGTACCATCTGGAAGTCCAAAAGATATACGACAACTTCCATGGTTCTTTTCTTCGGCCTTTTGATGGCAGCCCTGCTGTATTTGCCGGGTATGATTCCGACTATTAGCCAGACTGTAGATTCGTACTGGAGATGGTGGGTCGTGCATCTTTGGGTTGAAGGCGTTTGGGAACTCATCATGGGTGCGATCATGTCCTACTTGTTGATTAAACTGACAGGGGTGGACCGCGAAGTGATTGAAAAGTGGTTGTATGTGATTGTGGGTTTCACGTTCCTATCGGGAATTTTAGGAACGGGTCACCACTATTACTACATCGGTACACCTAAATACTGGCTGATGATTGGGGGCTTGTTCAGTGCTCTTGAACCCGTCGCGTTTCTGGGAATGGCGATGTACGCGATTGTCATGGCTCGTAAAGGTGGACGCAACAACACCAACCGAGTGGCCTTGGCTTGGACCGTAGGGACAGGTGTGATGTCATTTGTCGGAGCGGGCTTCCTGGGATTTGCCCATACGCTTCCGCAAGTGAACATGTACACGCATGGGACTTTGGTCACAGCGATGCACGGCCATATGGCGTTTTGGGGTGCTTACGCAATGCTGATTCTGGCGATCATCGCTTATGCTATGCCGATTATGACGGGACGTAAACTTTCCGACACCGGTATGAACACCTTTGCGTTTTGGACTTCCAATATCGGTATGACGGCGATGACGGTGGCTTTCGGTATTGCCGGTGTCACGCAAGTTGTTTTAGAGCGCAGAATGGGCATGGACTTCTTGGCGGTTCAGAAAGAAGTTGAAGTTCATTTCTTGGGCTTGGTGATGGCGGCAACACTTTTCACAATCGGGATCATTGCTTATATTTGGAACTTCATAAAATTCGGACTGCCCTCGGATGAGGTTTTGCTTGAAAGAAAATAGCATTTTCTATCATCCTCGGGATCGCGAGATCGAATTTTTCGAAAGAGCTTATAAGCTTTCGTGGCCTCTTCTTTTGAAGGGGCCCACAGGCTGCGGGAAGTCCCGCTTCGTGCAGTACATGGCTGCCAAAGTCGATCGACCTTTAATTGAGGTCGCCTGTCATGAGGAAACTTCTGCGGTCGACTTGGTCGGCCGTTTTGTTTTAAAGGGTGGCGAAACCGTGTGGCAGGATGGACCTCTGGTTAAAGCCATGCGGGACGGTGCGATTCTCTATTTGGATGAAGTGGCAGAGGCACGGGAAGATATCATTGTCGCCCTTCATCCCGTTCTTGATCATCGCCGAACTTTATTTATCGATAAGACCGGCGAGACCTTGCGCGCCAGTCCAGGCTTTATGGTCGTGGCCAGCTACAATCCGCACTATCAAAGTCATTTGAAAGAGCTGAAGCCCTCGACAAAGCAAAGATTTATGGCGCTGTCGTTTTTGTATCCCGAAGAAGCCGACGAAATCGCGATTGTTCAGAAGGAAAGCGGCCTTGAAAAAGACATGGTCGAAAAGCTCGTGCGCTTTTCCGCGAAAATCCGCAATCTGGATCATTTGGATTTACGGGAAACGGTTTCAACTCGTTTGATTATTGCGGCAGCGGCGCTGATTAAAGAGGGCGCTCCGAAAAGAGCCTCGGTGGATTGTGGAATTATTCAAGCCCTGACGGATGAACCCGAAACGGTCGAAGCCTTACGCGAAGCTGCGGCTCTCTATTTTTAGGTTTATTATGGGATGGGATGAAGGACTTTTTGGTTTTTTCTTTAAACGGTATGAGTCCTCGCTGGAAGCTTTGAAGGGGCCTTCCCTGACTCTGGAGCCACTCAAATATAAACTAGAAATTTTGGCGAGCTTCAATTGGGGTGCCTCCGTTCAAATCGTGTCGGTCGATGACACGGCCTTTTTCGATGGGCATCGTCTTTATCTTCCCGAAAAAATTTATTCCAAACAGGGCGCCACGGCTTGTGAAACCTACTATCTTTTTTCCACATTGCTTTTAACCGCACCTTTGCGCAGCGATGTTTCGCTCGCAGAACTGTTAACATGTTTGGGGGATCGCTATCCTGGATTTGAAAATCTTCACCAGCGCGCGCAACAATACTATCCTGATTTTTTTGCTGCTGAGGTTGCCAAATCTGCTTTGGGAGGATGGGGCGCTCGTGATTTTACAGAGATCAAGGCCGGTGTCTTAGGTGCGGATACGAAAATGCAGGTGATCACGGAGGAAAAAACTACAGCCCGTGACAATGTTCGGATGAAAAGAAATCGTCGACTGCAAAAGCTTAACGAGTTCAACAACGAACAGGATGAAAACCCTTTGGTGCATGCCTTTGAAAAAGTATTCACTTTGGATCAATTCAAAGGCGGTCGAAAAAAAGTCGATTCCAGTGATGATCTGGACGAGCACAAAAACGCCTTGCGAGAACTCCGAGTGGACTCAACAGTGCGCTCGGATCAAACGACGCGCGCCTTCATTAAAGTGGACCTTCAGGAATCCCTGGAAAATATTTCCAATGCCGAGACAGCGTCAGAAGGGCGGGTCTACCATTATCCTGAATGGAATTATCGCGACAGAAGTTTTAAAAAGAACTGGGTCAAACTTTTCGAAGGGGTCTATCCAGTGAAAGAGGACGGTCCCCAAGTTTTGCCCCCGTTGAACGAAGAAGAAAAAAAGATTCATCAGGTTTTAAAAAATCGCTTCATAATTGATTTGAATCAACGTTTGTTGAAGCGCGGTGTTTTAGAAGGAAATGACATAGATATTGATAGACTTCTGGATTTTCAGGTTTCGCGCCTTTCCGGCGAGACGCCGCAGGACAAAGTCTATCAGAATAAAGAACTGGCTCGCAGTGATTGGTCGATATTGATTCTTTTGGATCGCAGTCTATCCACGGATTCCTGGATAGGTGATCATCGGGTCCTCGACATGGAAGTTTCCTGCTTGAAGATTCTTATGAATCTTCTGCCTGACCTTCCCGTGACGTGGGGGGCGGCCAGCTTTTATTCAAACACGCGCCATGAAGTGCATTTCGATTGGCTTCATTCCTTCGCGGATAAAAATTATCAAAGGGTCGAACTTCAGGATATCAGGCCCTCGGGATCGACACGTTTAGGGCCCGTCGTCAGACATGCCGTGCAGGTGTTTTCACAAATTAAGTCACGAAAAAAAATGGTGCTTTTCCTATCGGACTTAAAGCCCACGGATTTTGATTTCTATGAAGGATCTTACGGTGTTAGTGACTTTAGGAAGTCTGTCATGGAAGCTCGCGCTGAAGGCATCAGCTTTCATATGCTCGGATTTTCCTCGGATTCGCATGAGGCCATAAAAAAGTATTTCTCTGTCGACGAATACGACAGAGTCGTCGAGCCGCAAAAGATGAAAGAAGCTCTTTGGCGCTGGCTCAAAAAGCGAACACTCTAATTCAGCTACCCAGCATGGCATATTTGTTATATGTTGTCCCATATGGACGCGCACTTAGAAGAGCTTAAGCAATTCGAACAATTTAAAGGTTTCGGCGACAATGTGATCCGCTATCTGTGTGAGGGTGGGCGGGTGTGTTTCAGTCAGCATCGTGATGTTCTATTTAAGTTTGAAGAAGAGGCGCATTACTTTGGCATCGTTCTTAGTGGCGCCTACAAACTGTGCCGTCCGTCTTTGGGTGGAAATGATTCAATTGTGCAGGTTGTGTTGCCGGGGGACATTGTCGGTGCTTTGATTATGAGTAATCCGAAGCCCATCTATCCTGTCTCTGTGGTTTCAATGGGGCCGTCCCGCTTTTTAAAAATACCACGAGACGTCTATCCCACAGCGTGGCAGATGAATGCCGCCGTTGCCAGTCGCGTTCAGGAATTACTGGGACGCCGAATGCAACAGATGCACGCTCACAAAGTTTTGATGCGATCGCACTTGTCTGTGCGGGTGGCGCAATTACTTTTGGATTTTATGGATCAAGTGGGCAATGACGGTGTTTACAAGTTGAAAGTTCCGATGACTCGTCAAGAGATCGCCGACGTCTTGGGTGTCACAGTAGAATCTGTCATCAGAACCATGAGTCCGTGGTCCAAAGAAGGAATTATTCAAACTGCGGATCAATACATTCAGGTTCAGCAAGTAGATGCTTTGGTCAAAATCACTTTAGGAGCCGATTAAGCTCGCTATTTTTGCAGAGCAATCCAATCAAAGGACGATCGCTCGGTGCCCCCAGAACTGTTAGTCGAGGCCCAGCAGTGCACGGTAAATTTCAACTTAGATATTTTCGTAAAACCACAGTAGCTGGCGTCCATCGTGTTTCCATCAACAGCGTCATAGTTATAATCCCGTTGCGACACAAGGATATCAGGATCGTTGCCTGAGGGATCAAAGCCGTGGGCCTCTAGATCCAAGGTGATTTCACCCAAGGGATTTGTGCCGAGCGCACCTTGGCCCGAGGCCACTTTGATGCGTTCACTGGTATCAATGCAGCTTTTTATCAACCGGTTGTTGGGTGTTGAAGCAGGGCTGGTTGTGTCGATGATAAACTTTTGTGCGACCTTAATGGCTTTTAGCGGAGTAGCCGCAAAGGATTTCGCTTTCCAAGTCACACTCCATTCGCCGGTCCAGACGTTGGCAACTCCGGTGGGTTTTAAATTCTTTAGTGCGACACTTTCGACTTCTAGACCCGAGCCCAAAGTTTGATTGGTGGTCACAATCGTTGCGGCTTGGGCGATACATCCGGTGCGCAAGACGTTCGTTTTTATTTCTTGGGAGCCATCCACGATCGTCGAGTCAAACTTCAAGTTGGCGTCGTTGGCATCATCAGTGGTCAAGTCGGGATTGAGCTGGCAGGTGCAGGCATCCGCGTTTTGCATGGTCGTTATGATTTGTGCTTTGATATCCAGAGCTTCACTTTTTTGTTCTAGAGACCGCAATTGTTTTTGCTGGCTGACGTACATCTGAGCGAAAGTGGCGGCCATGAGTGCGATGATTCCGACGCCGACAAGAGCCTGGACAAGACTTTGACCTGATTCATTTAAAAGGTGCTTCCGATTGACGCGCATGAATCCCCCGCTATTATTACGGCATTTCTTTGCGCATCAATGAGTATTTTTCGAAATTAGCGAGTCGCTGTGTCTCAAAACAAGTCGTTAGCCGATTTTAAACAAATTAGCAAGCCAAGCCAACGTCGACACCAAAGACCCTAAGAAACCGCGTGGATTCGCTGGGGCAAAACCCTTTTTACCCTGGATGTGAGTTTCAAAATGTAAGTGAGGCGCGGTGCCAATTCCGGTGTTGCCAGAAAGTGCGATCAAGTCGCCCTGACGTACCGCTTGGCCTGTCTTGGTTTTGAATTCAGACAAATGGGCGTACAAGGTTTCAAGCTTGTTTTCTGGATGCACCACGATCACATAATGACCATAGCCTGAAATTCTTTTGGTTTTACGGTTTCTTTCCGTGCGTGTCGCCAAAACTTTACCGTCAAAAACACTGACGACCGAAGTTCCTGTCTTAGCGCGCAAGTCGATACCTTTATGTAAGCGTTTGCGTTTTAAAACGGGATGCATGCGCATGCCGTATTCGCTGGTCGCGTGAAGGCAACCCGCGGCACAACCTTTGATGGGACTGATGATGGGACTGACGCCCGCTTTTTCAATTAGACCGTATTCAATGCGTTCTGTGCGCAACCGGTCGACGTACTTGGACAAAGAGTTCATCGCGCTTAAATTACCATCGTTCATAAATTCGTTGAAAGAGCGAAGAGCATCATCGCCATTGCTGGCTAAAGCACCCGTGACTCGCAAGTCAGAAAGAGAAAGACAAAGATCCGTACGATCCATAATGCTGTCAGAGCGAATTTCTTCATCCATCACGTCGACGATATTAACACCGCAGACAAAACCGGCCTGATTGACTTTGATTTCACTCTGACCGGGGGCCATGTATGGAAAGCGAATGCGTTCGGGACTATTTTTGGCATCACTGAGGGCCGAGTTGATCGTATTGATGTCGATAGAAAGAATAGAGTCTTCGGGAAGCTCCACTGCGGAAATCAGGGCGCGACGTCCATCGGAAAGCTCCGAAGCACCATAAAGATGAATAACCTGTTTGTTCTCCAGATAAAGAGTGTCGTTGAGTTCATCAAAAGCCTGCGCCAATCCTGGTGCCGCAGTCATTACCAAAACACTGCCCAGTATCTGTGACAAAAACTTATTATTCATGCTTCCTCCAGTTCACTGTTGCCGGAAATGCGAAGAGCAGGCCATGCTTTGGCGGCTATGAAATGCACCAGAAGCGATTAAACTGGGTTGTACTGTCTAAAGATTGGTGAGTTGGCTTCAAAAAATGTCACTTTGTGTTTTCCAACCACTCGATGCGATCGATCAGAAAGCCCCATTTTTCCAGGGATAGATCGGCCTTCATCTGGATGAGGATCTTGTCACCATGGACAAATTCAGAGGTGTAGTCGCCCGAGTTGAAAGAAATTTCTTCTACCAATGTGCCATCTTCTTTTTGAATCTGAACTTTGTCGAACCCTTCTTCCAGGTCTATCTTGGCAAAATGAACGCGAACGTGGGTGGCGCCAGGTTGAGTGATCAGCCACCGAGAGGTGTCGGCGCTTAAATAGGGATGTGAGCTCTGCACCAGAATTTTTCTACTTTTCCATAAAGTCTGATCCGGCTCGGCTTCGGGTGATCGAATATTCCGAAAAGAATTCCAGGCATTCACTCGCCCTTGGGATTGAATTTTTCTTTTTAAACTGTAAGCGGGATCTGCGCCTTTTAAGATTCGTTCTTTTATTTGCCGATAACTTTCATGGGGAAAGGCTGTCCACAAAAGAGCGGCGACACCGGCGACGTGAGGGGCCGCCATGGAAGTTCCACTGTAAGCATCGTATTGGTTGTTTAAGACCGTGCTGTAGATGCCAACCCCTGGAGCCGCGATATGAACTGTTTTGGCGCCGTAGTGAGAAAAGTTAGCGAGTTGGTCCTGATTATCGGTCGCCGCAACAGAGATGACATTTTCGAGTTCATAGTTTGCGGGATAAAAGGGTGTGAGATCATTGTCCATAGAGTCATTTCCCGCCGCAGCCACGAACAGGACGCCGCTTTTTTCAAGGTCAGCAATGGCGTCATGAAGAATTTCGGAATAGGGATCGCCGCCCCAACTGGCGTTTACAATCTTTGCGCCCATAAGGCGGGCATAGTCCAACGCTTCGACAATATCGGCCAATTCACCGTGACCGCGTTCATCAAACGCCCGTAGAGACATAATCGCCACCTGCCAGTTCACTCCGGTAATACCGAGGCCGTCGTTGCCCCGCGCGCCGATAGTCCCTGCGCAGTGAGTGCCGTGTCCCAGTTCGTCTTTGGGGTCTGAATCCTTGCCTACAAAATCCCAGCCGTAGTAGTCATCAACAAAACCATTGCGATCGTCATCGATGCCATTGTTAGGAATCTCGGCGGTGTTCACCCAGATATTTTCCTTTAGATCCGAATGGCTGTATTCAACCCCCGAATCTATGACAGCCACTTTAATGTTTTGGCTTCCAGTAAAGCCTTTCTGCCATACCGGCAGTATGTGGATGTCAGCTCCGGCCTTACCAATGTCTCCCAGGGGACTTCTTTGGCCGTTGTTATTCAAGCTCCAGGATTTTTTGAAGTCGGGGTCGTTCGGCAATGTCGCTAAAGTGTAGATCTTATTTTCTTCGATTCTCTGAATCCAGTTTTGCGCAGCCAGGATTGCGATCTTTTTATCGGAACCACGTAAGACAAAATGTTTTCCCGTGGTCAGAATCCTTAGGTCTGCGTCGAGTCCCATCGGTGAGTAAGCGAGCGACGGAAGAAGATTGCGATATTGCGGCGCCACTTGGATCAGCCACTCGTTCTGGGATGCCAGTGCCGGTGACGTCAAGATTAGAAAAATGACGGACCACATGATTTTCATCAGGACCTCCTTCAAGACGCAATAAAGGATTTTTATCGCGAATCGCCGAAGAACTTCAATGAAGAAAGCGGTGACTTTTATTTTTGTGTGGGCAACGGAATGATGTCAGGCTCGCCGGGAACTTGCGGGAAGCTGCCATCCAGCCAAGCTTGCTTCGCTTTTTCGATTTTTTCCTTCGCTGAAGAAACATAGTTCCAGTAAATATGCCGTGGCTCTGGAAAGGCCTCGCCACCCAGGACAACAACCTGCGTGTCTTGGACCGCCGTGATTTTCAAAGAGGAGTCTTGTTCCAGAATTACAAAGTCATCTGTGCCGATCTCTTTATCTCCCAAAGACACCAATCCTTTGATCACAAAGAAGGCGAGTTCTTGGTTTTCCGGGTCAAATTCGAAAGTTCCGCCCTGACGAAGCTGCACATCCAGAAAGAAAAGTTTCGAGTAAACATCGACCGGAGAAGTTTTTCCCAAGGCGCTACCGGCAATCACGCGAACGTCCGCATCCCCCACCTGCAAACGTGGAATGCTGGCCGCTTCGTGATGCTTGAAGGACGGCGCCCGATCTTCCTGGGTTAAGGGGAGTGCGACCCAGAACTGCAAAAGATGCAGTCGGTGGGGTTTGCCGTGAAGTTCAGGTGGAACTCGTTCTGAATGCGAGATGCCGCTTCCTGCCGTCATCCAGTTCACATCTCCGGGAGTGAGCAGTTGTTTGTGTCCCAAGCTGTCGTGGTGAAGAACCTTTCCTTCTAAAAGATAACTCAACGTCGACAGTCCAATGTGGGGATGAGGTCGTACTTCCATGCCTTCTCCCGCAGCGAAATCCGTCGCAGGAAAATAATCAAAAAAGATAAAGGGACCGATCATGCGTTTCTTCGCGTAAGGCATCAGGCGATGCACAGTGGGCCCGCCTACAGACACGAAGCGGGGAGCAATCTCCATGAGAATATTATTTTGTGTAGAACTCATATTATGTCCCCTTTCATTCTGCGAAAACTCATGATAGCCTTAACCAATTTAGCATGTGAATGAAAATATAAGGAGTAGCATGAAAACAAAAAAAGAAATCGTCGATAACTGGCTGCCTCGCTACACGGGCGTGCCTTTGAACGAATTTGGTCAGTACATTTTGCTTACAAACTTTGGCAATTATGTGAAGATGTTTGCCGAACGCTTCGACGTTCCGGTGCGGGGCCTGGATCGCCCCATGCAGTCGGCAACAGCAGAAAATATCACGATCTTGAACTTCGGTATGGGAAGTGCCCTTGCTGCGACGTGTATGGATCTTTTGACAGCTGTGAATCCCAAAGCCGCTCTTTTCCTGGGAAAATGCGGAGGTTTAAAAAAGAAGAATCAATTGGGTGACTTTATTCTTCCTATCGCCGCGATCCGTGGTGAAGGCACTTCCAACGAATATATGCCTGCAGAAATCCCGGCCTTGCCATCATTCCGTTTGCAAAAAGCGGTGTCGTCCATGATCGCAAAACATCAGTGTGATTATTGGACGGGAACGGTTTACACAACCAACCGTCGCGTGTGGGAGCACGACGAACAATTCAAAGACTATCTTACAAAAACGCGTGCCATGGCTGTGGATATGGAGACCGCAACGATCTTCGTTACCGGCTTTGTAAATGAAATTCCGCGGGGCGCTTTGTTGTTGGTTTCTGATAATCCGATGATCCCTGATGGTGTGAAAACAGAAGAAAGTGATAAGAAAGTCACCGCCAATTTTGTCGACAAACACTTGAGTATCGGCATCGATGCCTTGCGAGAATTGCGTGACTCAGGCGAATCGGTGAAGCATCTCCGCTGGGATTGATTTCACCCAAGTTTGTTTCGCGAATTTTTCAAAAGTCTGTCGGTCGCCGAGGCGGCCGACAGGGCCCCAAGCGAGCTGATGGATGCTTGCGCTGTTCGATGACAAATGCCTAAAGTTTTGGCATGAAAAATCGATAGGAAAATGGAAAAAGCCCTCGGTTTTTGCGGGGCCACTTCCATAAATTCACCTTTTTTCACGCAATTAACATGTTGTGTCATTTTGAAATGTGCGATATAACTGGCACCACTTTAATCACTACAACTGAAGTACATTTTGGGGAGGCTCGCTTTGATCAATCCTGGCAATAACATGCAAGCGGAAGAAATCGACTCTGACTTAGACTTGGACCTAGATAACGAAAAAGAGATGAAAAAGACCTCTGCTTTCGAAGCAGACATGGACGATGATCTTGAGGCAGAAGCTGCTTTAGCTACAATGGCTGGCAACTTATTGATGGAAGGCGAAGAAGACGACACAAACCTCGATGAAATTGAAAATATCTTAGAATTGCCTGATACAGGTTTTCCTAAGTTCACTTTGGCGAAAAACAAAGCTCGCTTCCTAAGAATGGTAAGCTGGTATCGTGGTAAAGAAGAGTGGATTGAAGTGGCTCCGTTGTCTGGAGTGACAAAACTCTTCAAACAGCAAACAAAAGAATTGGAAGGTATCCGTTCTTCCAAACTAGATTATGAAATGGAACTTGAAACGGGCACTTTGACTCCGTCACAAAGATCTTATCGTCGTGACGAACTTAAAATGTGTAAAGTTCAAGAAAAAATGGCCGTTCACTTGATTTCTAAACTGCAAGTGAAAATCAAGTCCGGTCGCCGCTAATTCGAATTAAATGACTGTCACTATCAAAAGCCAAGGGCATCCACCCTTGGCTTTTTTCTTTTATCGCACAGCACACAGACGTCACAAACCTTTCGGATGATCTATTTTTAGTTTAGAGTTTGAGGGTACTTTCAAGGAAGGAAAGGTAGCTCTTATGAAATCCTCAAAAAAGAAATCACAATCTGGCGCACTGGCAATCGATATTGGAATTCCTGAAGCAGACAGAATCAAAATTGCAGATGGACTTTCAAGACTTCTTGCTGACTCATACACGCTTTATTTAAAAACGCACAATTTTCACTGGAATGTGACAGGCCCTATGTTTCAGACCCTGCACTTAATGTTTGAGACTCAGTACACAGAGCTGGCGATGGCTGTCGACCTGATCGCGGAAAGAATCCGTTCTTTGGGTGTGCCTGCTCCCGGTACGTATAAAGAATTCGCAAAACTGACAAGCATCGAAGAGCCTGAAGGAGTTCCTTCCGCTAAAGAAATGATTCGTCAGTTGGTTGAAGGCCAGGAAGCCGTTGTAAAAACTGCGCGCTCGATTTTTCCAAAGGTTGAAAAGGCGGGGGACGAAGTCAGTGCAGACCTCCTCACACAACGCATGCAACTTCACGAAAAGAATGCGTGGATGTTAAGAAGTTTGCTTGAAGAGTAGAATTCTTTAAAAATTTTAAAGCGGATAGAAAAAAAGCCTCTGGCGCTCCCAGAGGCTTTTTTATTTTGATCCGCCTTTTGAAATCATGCTGTAATTGTCTTATGCAAAAGATTTTTTTTATCAGCGTTCTGGTTTATTCTTTGAGTCTTTCTTCCTGTACCTCCGCTTCCTCTAAAAGAGCTTCTGCGGCAGACGCGGCGATGCCTCTGCCGGTTGCGACTTTGCAGAAAAAATCTTTGACCCATCAAGGTCGAAATCGCACTTATTGGCTGGCCGTTCCTCAAGAATGTCTGCAAACCAAAACTTGTCCCATCGTTTTGGCCTTTCACGGGGGAGGCGGTAACGGCAAGAATCTTGAACAACGTCTGCAGCTTGCAAAAGAAACCAATGCCCGAAAAATGATTTTGATTCTTCCCGATGGTGTCGATAAAAATTGGAACGACGGACGTCCTGAAATAAATGCGGAAGTTGATGATGTTGGATTTGTGGATCAGATACTGATGGAAAACGCGTCGTTACGAGCGACGGCATCTCCTGTATTTTTAATGGGGCTTTCCAATGGGGGTCAGTTTGTTCTTCGTTTGGCCTGTGAACAAAAGAACTCTCGTCGATTTAAGGCTTTTGCTACCGTGGTTTCTAATTTCGGAGAAGATCTTGCGAAGACGTGCCATCCGGCGTTCCCCACGTCAGGCTTTTTAATTTTCGGCGACAAAGATCCTATCATGCCCTTCCATGGCGGCCCCGTAAAAGGTCCTTTGGGCTGGAAGAATCGAGGCCGAGTGATTTCCGCAGATGAAACAGCTCGCCTTTGGTTGAACTTCAATAAGTGTCAACGTTTCACGACTCAGGGAGTTTTGGACGAAAACAGCGAGGATCGCACATCTGTATCTAAAGAAATTGCCGTTGGTTGTTCTTCGGGTGTGGATCTAAAAAAATGGGTTATCCGGGGCGGTGGGCACGGCTTTCCTGGCGCTGCTGAGGCTTTGCCCGAACGTTTTGTCGGTGTTATCAGCAAAGAAATTTCCGCCGCAAACGAGATATTTAATTTCTTTGAAGAGAGTTCTCATCGTTAATTCTATTTTTTGCCGTGATAGCTGGACTAGATACCCTGTTCATGGGGTGCCCGGTGTTTCTGGTCTTTGTAGACTACCAGAAATCTTATTACGGGAGGAAAAATGAAATTACTGAAGTCTTCGGCACGAAGTGTGCTCATAGTGTTTTTGGGTTCCATGGTGGGGTGTGCGACCTTGCTGATGTTGCCAGATGAACTTTCAGAGCAGCACTATAAAGCCGCCGCAGGAGATATCAAACCCCAAATCCGGGCGAAAATGACGGTTAATAATCAGTTCGCCAAAATGCCGCCTTCTGGAAATAAAGAAGTCGGGATTCTTCCGGTGGTCTACTTCTATGATACGACGAACACCTTGAAAAAAAATGAAGAAGCTTATTACACCTCGATTTTTAACAACAGTTCTGGATCTTGGATCCGTCCCTTTGCTAAAGAGGCCAGTGTTGCCATCAGTGAAGAGTTGAGCGCCCGCGGTTTTAAATCTTTTATCTATTCCAACTCGGATTTAGAGAAACTGGGCATGCAGTCCGCGAATCTTTTGATGCCCAAGGAAATTTTTGGAACGGGCTATCGAGCGATTGCCTATAACGGCGAAAGCGAGGACACAAATCTGGCGATGACCGATCTCACCCAGTTCCGATCCGCTATAGTAGGCGATATGAGCGGTGTTGTTTTCATGAAGATACAGGCTGATTGGGAGCCCACCACTGCCAATCGCCTTAATGGAGATATTGTTCTTAATACGACCATACAGTTGGGTTATGAGATGGTTTTTTGCGGCGCTAATTCCGGGTGTGTCACTGCCCAAGTGCCTTTCAATAAAGGCCTTACCAGCAATCTGTTCATGCCAAATAGAAACACGATCAACGAAAACGGATTGGACAAGAATTACGAACTTATTCGAAGCCTGCACGGCGATCAGCTCAGAGCCATTATAAAAGCGACCTTCGAAAAAATGGATTCTCTGGGAACTTTTAAATAGCCGGTTTTTGGGAAGCAGCAGAGGTAAAGAGCGAAGGGGGCTTCGCTCTTTGCGTTTAAAAGGAACTTCTAGTGTTCCGTCATTTCAAGCTCAGATTTTTGAATAGAGAAAGCGTTCAATTTCTCTTCAATCTGTAAAAAGGCCTGTGTCCTCTCGTGAATAGCGGTTTCCAGCTCGTGGTCAGTCATTTTTTCAAACTCTGATTTGCCGAACAGATTTTTACCTGTCACAACCGTTGTCACTGTTGCCAGTGCCAAACCTAGGCCGACCCAGATAGCGGTGGTTTTCATACTGGCTTTGCCGACTTTGGCCCCTTGAATGCGTCTTTTCAGATAAGACACTTCCGCAGAGTAGTCCAAATTATATGACTTGCGCACAAATTTTTGAGCATTCATTAAATCCACAGCTTTTTGTGAAAGTGCTTTGAGTTCGGTTTCATCCAGATTTGTTTTCATTAAGGAGTGACGGATTTGCTTTAAGTATCCGATATTGTGTTCGATAAGTTTGCTGGTGCGTTCACTGTAAGTGGCCCAGAAGTCACTGACAGGACTGGATTTCAGTAAAGACAGATTTTTTTCGTGAAGCTGAATAATACTATCCATTTTCTGCGTTATCTGTCCTGTCGTGATATTGTTTGTAGTCAGCAGGTTTTGAATTTCCGCGTACTCGGCCAGAATTTTTCTATCTGTTCTTAATAGGCTGAGTGTTGCTTGTCTGCTGGCGCGAAGGTCGACCAGTCCCTCGGCAGTTTCTTGGTAGAGCTTCCACTTGTCCGTCAATTCCATGGCACTTAAGCCTGTGAGAAAAAAACCGAACAACGGCACCACCGGGCTGATAGTGTAGCGTGGGTCCTGGGCCTGTCTGACGGTGATCAGGTGACTGATCTCTTGAATGTCGTCCAAAAGTTTTTTTCTGACCTCGAGGGTTTCTTCTATCACCCCGGATGAGGTTTGAAGATCCATAGATTCACGGCTTGGGTTCGTTGTCGATTGAGCGTGGGCCATCGAAGTGTTCCACGTTAAGGTCAAAGCTAAGGTCAGACAAAGAGTCTTCTGCATCGAGTGCTTCATAAATTCCTCCAATACTTGAAGGAAAAGCAAGAGCTGCGCCAATCAATCAAAACCTGATTTAACGTCGTACAAGTTTTTAAATCGTTTCAATTTCTTCTCGGGGGTGTGGGCAAAATAGAGCGAAGACATAGGTGATGTCTAGCGGCTGTCATTTTCGGCAAATTGTGTTCGTTGAGTGCAGCGATGCACTCATAATAAAGATTTTAAGAGCATTCATTTTTGCAATCCGTATTGCAGAAACGATTTGAAGCTGTGGACATTTTTATTCACGATTCATCACGCCCACACTGTCGCGCGCGTGGATTTATAATTGATATAGAACTGAATTCTGCCGTCTTGTTTTTATGGCATAGACTTTGAACTTCTTCAGAATGAAGGTGGTGAGTTATGAAAAGTGGAATAGCGGTTCTATTGGGATTTTCCTTGATGCTACCGGGGACCACCGCTTTAGCGCAATTAGTCCGTTGCGAAGCTGTGTTTGCGAACACGAACGCGTCTTCTGGTCACAGCTATTCTGCCTGGGAAAAGGCACTGAATTATCTCTATCTGATGAAAAGACCCCAGGTTTTAAAACAACTAGATGTCAACGAATACAATCACTATCTCACTTTGTTACGAGCGCATCGGACGGATGTTCCGGCTTCGCAGGTCGAACACTACATTGCGATCCTTGATCATCATCGCGAGTTCGTGGGCGTTGAGTTTCATCAGTTGCCGTTGTTGACGCAAAAGAAAATCGCGACCGAGTTAAAGAGCTATCAGCTGACAAACGCGCATGACCCTAAAGAAATGGTGCAATTCGTAAACACGTTGACGGACGGAACAATGCAAAAGCCAACCACTTTGTTTCGCGTGTATGAGCTTCTACGCCAGGATGGGCGCAAAGCGATTTTGCTGAAGCAGTATTCTGAACAATTTTTGTTAATGAATGTCATCCATGATCTGTTTACGAGTTATGGAAGGAAGCCCCCCTTGGATGAGGCTAAATTCAGTCACCTGCGGCAGTGGTATCGAAGAAATTCCGAATACGTTGGTGCGGGCTTGATGTCGTCTTTGCAATTGGCGTTGAATATTGTCGATCCCGGCGGCGTCTACCTGTCGGGAATAAATCTGACGAAGATTGAAAGTTTCAGATCTCGGGTTGAAATCGGACTAAGAAAAAACCTAAGTCTGGAGCAGATGCTCTCCAGCGACAAATATCTGAGGGATATGGTCCGTTCCGATCTGGAGTATCGGGTCGTGCAATCGACTGTCAATGCGACCTTTTGGTTGTCTCTTATCTATTTTCTGTTTTCTGAAGAATAAACTAATAGGACGTCGTGGGGTGGGCAACAAAAAGGGCCGCTTTTTGAGCGGCCCTTTTTTTCGATTTTGCATAGAACTCAAGGTAGGTTGGACGTGTCGTACCCACCTGCGTGGGCGTTGTTACTGCGTTGGGCGGGGACAGGCATCAAAACATTGTTATTACAGTCGGGCAGTTGTTGAAGCATTTTTAACAATGCTTGGGGTTTAAGACAGCTATAGCCCTCTTGGCAGACGCTATAGGGAAGATCTTTGGCGGCGATCGCCTCGCGGTCTGATTGTCTGACCAAAGCGTATTGTACGGCGGTTTTAAAGTCCCCTAATCGTTCTTCTCCGAACAGTCCCAAAGCCTGAACACTGGCATAAGTCTTATAGAATCTTTCACTGACGCTGCCGTATTTATATCCCGCAAAAATCTCGTCCACAGTGTGAACCTTCAGAATCAAGGTCCCTTCATTGGCCACTCCGACGGGATGATAACCTTTTTGACTTAATATTTGTAAAACAGGGGCCGGAGGTGTCTTCGCGCCATAGTTGGAAAAGTGAATGGCGCAGCTTTTGACTTCAATAGCGCCGGAACCGATTTGTCCCACGCCGGCAGAAGCCGATAGGGAGAGTCCTAAAATAGCTGTTGTCAGCGTGGTTGCTAAAATATTCTTTTTCATGAAATCCTCTTTAAGCTTGTTAAGCGCGCGTTGACCACCAGGACAACGGAGGCTTAAGTGTTAATGCAGAAAATGTGAGCAAGCGCTATACCACGGCCTTGCATTTCTTGGTGTTTATAGAGTGTTGAGGGATTTTACAAGGGACGCATTTAGATGAAGGGCCGCAGCCAGCGTGTGCATTTTTGCTCTCGCGCTTTTGCACCATGGGCGCATTTTTTATGCGAGAAATCTGACCACACTCAGCCTTCTTCCGAGACAGAATGAATATTGAAGTTGATTTGGTAAAGTCGGCGCGAGCGCAGATCATCCACGTCGAATTTTTTTAAGGTCTGCTGGATGAACACCTGAAGGTCTTGCAAGAACTCCTCGAACTCGTCAGCACTTAGTGGAACCAAAAGACTTTTGTATCTGCGTTGGGCCGGTGGAAGTGATTTGGCTTGAATCGCCTCCTTGAGACTTAGTTCGTGATAATCCAAAAGAATAGCGTCGCCTATTTTGTCGGGAACTCTAAAAGAGCTTTGCAAACTTTTCCAGTGCATCACGCCCTCGGTGGACGTCTGACCTTCTGCCAGATTGATTTTCTGAAGCAACTGAAGAGCCGACTCGATTTTATGCAGAGACGTGCCCAGCATCCTGGCCAGTGTTTCCGAAGATTTATCAATGTTCTGAAAGCTCAGAAGGATTTGCAGTCGTGGAAGAAGCGGGGAGGAAAGAAACTCCAGATAATTTTGCACGTCCGCTCTTTGGGGATGGTCCGACTTAATAATTTGTAAAAGCTTGCGCCCATAAAGGTTTCTTTGTTCTGCGGATTTGCTTTTTGAATAATGCACCAAAAGATAAAAATATTCTTTTTCTGGCGCGGAATAGTTCATTCTTTCGCACAGAGTTTGAATAGTTTTGTCGGTCAGAGAGCGTCTTCCGATCACGATCTGCCGAAGAAACGATCGATTCGTGAAGCCCAGCTCCAAAGCCCAACTTCCGTAAGAAAACGAGCGGTCGGACTGCTTTCGGTAATTGTAAAAGTCTTCCAGGTACTGATTGATATTCAGATAGGTGAATAAATCGGGCTTCTTCACTGTCTTTGACATACTAAAATCACAGCAAGGATCGAAAGAAGAATAAAGTGTTTTCCCAAGGGTGCGATGCTGCCGTTGCAAAGTAATGTGGGCACCCCTTTGCGCGTCCACAGGACCTCGACCCGGGCAGGGCGCCGGGGAAAGGTCATTTATATTCGATTCCAGGCCATTCCGGAGTCCTTGGGAAAATCAACCCAATAAATGGACCTCTAAAAAGTCCAGTATTTCAGCCCCTTTAAACTGTCTCAAAAAAAAATCGCAACTAGCCCTAAATTCTCAGCGTGATACGCCGATAGGTACAAAGTGAGTCAATTAGCATTGAATAATGTTTCAAAAGGGGAGGATTTAAATGTCACGCACAGTAATGATCGTGGTGAGCGATAACCAGGAAACGATCGAGAGCGCAAAGAAGTACTGGGAAACACACGATGTGACAGTTCAAGCCTATTCATCTTCACAGTGGAGAGAAGGTCTTGATAATGCATTTTTCAGACAACAACTTGTAGCAGGTGTTCCTGCTTTGATTTCGGGTAATAGCCCCGTTAATTCTGATGCTGGCGGTAACGTTATTCAGTTCCCAACGGCGACAGCAACTTCATCCAACGTACAAAAAATGGAAGAGCTTGAGGCTCATGCGATTGAAAACGCCATTGTACAATACAAAGGCAATTTGACTGAAGCTGCTAAGGCTTTAGGCATTGGTCGTGCGACTTTGTATCGCAAAGTTAAACAATATCACATTGATCCTTCAGCAGCTCGTAAGAAGAAAGTGGCTGCTTAAGACCCTTTTGAATTGAAAACAACAGGCCGGGTGTTTACACTCGGTCTTTGTTTTTTTGGGGACTTCAGAAAATGAGCCGTTTTCTTGCTATTCTTCTCGCATTAGGCTGCGCTTTCGGCGCTTATCACTTCACTTTGCAAAAAAGTTTTGTAAACCCTTACCCTGCGGTCTGTGATTTGGTCTCAGCCAAAATATTTTTGGCAGACGAACAGGTGAAAAAGTGGAATCGCATCTGCCATCGTCGCAGTCGTCTGGTGACTCCGTATTCGCCCAAAAAGCTTGTGATCAAGGACATCAATAATGTGTTGGGCTTGCTCAACGTTTCTCATCTCGAGGTCTATGACTCTTCGGAAGTGAAGAGTATTTGGAGAGGAGAAGCTTTAGAGACCGGGATTGAATCCGAGTTTGTCGATAGCGAACTGGTGATTTTCAAACTTCATCCTAAATCTCCGGGCGCTTTAGCGGGGCTGAAAAAAGGGGATGTCATTAAAACGATCAACGGTGAACAGCCCAACCCCTGGGAGGCGGCGACCGAATCGGGAACATATCTGATTGAACGGGCCGACAAAGAAATCGCTTTTCAGGTCAAAGCATCTTCGATCATTCGGAAGGAAGAAGTCAGCTTTGAAGAGTTCAAAAACAAATCTGCTTTGATTCAGATTCCCTCATTCCGTGCTGACTTTTTTGCTGATGCCAAGATAAAAGAATTGGAAAAGAAGTTGCAAAACGTAAATCGCCTGGTGGTGGATCTGCGCGGCAACGCTGGCGGAAATTTTGTCGCGGGTCTTCGCTTTCTGTCGCTTGTCATCTGTCAGCCCGAAGAGGTGGGTCGTCTAGTTCGCCCCCGATTTGCACAGAATGTAACAGCGGAACTGCCGGATGATTTGCGTGACGAAAAGCAACTGGAAGTTTTGGATCGCAACAAGGAAGTGATCCTGAAAACCTTCCACAAAGACAGTTGTTATCAGGGGGATCTTCGGGTGCTCGTCGACGGAAAAACCGCTTCTGTTGCGGAATTAGTCGCCCAAGCTTTGAAAGAATTTAAAAAAGCCCCTTTATTGGGAAGTCCCAGCCGCGGTCAGATGTTGGTCGGTGTGTGGTACCCTTTAAGTGAAGTGGGGCCTGGTGTCGAAATATCCATCCCCGAAGCCTTGTACTTGAGCCGCAGCCAGTATCGTATTGAAGGGCAGGGGGTCGAACTGGACAAAGTTCTCTATTACAACCTGCGCGAAATGCAGGCTGGGATAGACTCGTGGGTCCGCAGTGCGCTGGATTGACGCGGCGACATGGCCTTCTTCCTGGCCTTGGAGGCAGTTTTGCGGGATGAGGACTTAATTTTTCTGTCTTGAAATGAGATGATCATTTTAAGACGTCAAACATCTTTTGTTCGGATGTTCAGCTCTTTTGCAGTGAAAGAGAATAAGATAGACTTATAGTCGGCACAGTCCTCGCACTAAAGAAAAGTATCATTTTGCGAGGGGAAACTTTATGAGGAATGCAAGCGTGATTGAATTTCCAAAAGCTCAGTCAGTAAGAAAAAGATTGCAGGACAAAGCGCAGGAACAAAAAGCGGTTCTTGTTCTTTCCATCGCTTCGGTTCTTATCATGTCAGTTTTCCTAAACCAGTGGTTGGTCCAAGGACCAGAAACTTTAACTACCAACGGCAACCGCGGTGTCGCTAGCGTCGAAGCTGCGGCTTTGGCAAAAGATGTCAAATGGGAACAAGACCTGGCTAAAAAACTCGCCTCTGACAAAAATGCATTGTCGGCAAATTTAGCCGTGGCTCCCACTTTGCGTGATGAATTGATCTTTGGATATTTGGAAGGTCGTTACGGAATGAAACTGGCGCAAGGCCGGATCGAAAGCCTTGAGTTTATTGATGCCCAAGCCGGTGACCAACCGATGGCGATCGCGGATAAGGCCGAGTTCTTAACGAAGTATGCGGATGCCTTTGGTGTTCACTTCGATGAAGTGAGCTTGGCGCAGAGCTCAGCAGAAGGTCCAGTTTACTCGTTGATCTCGGGCACGAAAGAGATCGTGGGACGCGCGCACTTCGTGACGGACGAACAAGGTCGCGTTTCTGCCATCAATTTTACACAGTAATTGCTTTAGTCTTTCCTGTCCCAAGCCGATACGATCCTTATGGTATTTCGCGATCTATCGGCTCCTCAGTCTACAGCGGCTTCGTATGAAAAAAACGTGACACCGATTGCTTCGGTGTCAGATCGTTTCGTCGCTTTGGTTTTGGACTTTCTGATATTTTCTCCGGTGATCAGTTTGATTATTGCCGGCCTAGTGCGCCAGACGAAAACCTTTTTTCTTTTAGATGCCTCTTCGCTAGAGGGCACGATTTCGGCGGCGTTGGTTATTGGTGTCGCTGTTTTCTTTACGTGTCTTCTGCAAGCCGTATTCTTGTATTATTGGCAGGCCACTCCCGGGCAGCTTTTTATGCAACTGCGTGTGGTCGCTTATCCTCACAAACAAAAACGTTTGTCGCTCAATCAATGTGTGATGCGCTCGTTTATGTGGTGCGCGGGTTTTCTAGTTCTGGCGATTCCCTTTTTGGAAGTGGTCAGCCATCCTCTGCGCAGGGCTTTTCATGAAAGAGCTTCTGACACCATGGTGGTGACTCTAAAAGAGGTGCCTGACGAAGGACCTCATCCTTTGGAATCCAAATTCATCGCCTCGTGGATGCGTATGAGCTTTCTTTTTCTTCTGCTTTTCGTCGTGATCGGTTTTTTTAAGACCTATCATTCGTTGCAAGTGGGCGAGTATTCCAGCAAAGACCCGGGCCATGTTTCCTGCAAAGAAATCAAAGCCTCCGACCTGACGGCGACTTCGCGTATGGATGCCGCATTGGTGTTGTATCTGCTTAACGAGATTTCTCCGGAATGTCTGAACAAAGAGGCCGAAGCTTCCTTGTGGAATGATCCCGTCGGGGCGCAAGATCTGGCGTATTTGGCGAAATATTTAACCGCGCCAGAGTCCGATCAGGAAAAGTATTTTGATAAGATCTGTGAGGACGCGAGTTCAACGACCTGTGCAACGGCCCGGTACATGCTTGAAGACGGGGAAAAAGAAGAGCTGGAAAATGCCGACCCCAAGCTTTGGGTGATTCAACTGCTTAAGTCAGATGAAAAATACGTTGAGCAAGACTATGCCTCCAGTCTTAAATTGATTGAAGAGCTGCAAAAAGTTCCCGCGCTAAAGTCTGCGCTGGAAAAACGCTTCGTCCGCTCCGTCTGGGGACTGAATGAAATGGCCTACGCGCATCCGAAAAAGAAGGGGCGTGTGCCTGCGAGTGCCTCGGAGGATTCCTACATCGAAAGCTTCAAGGAAAGATACGAGGTCCCATGATTCTTCCTTGTCCTGAAGACTTTCGCAGTTACACGCGCTACCCCCTGACGATCACGTTGGTGGTATTGAATGTCTTTATTTTCCTTTTGATCTTCAGTGGTGCGCCCAATTCCATTTCTTCTGCGCCCCTTTTACAGAAAGAGGGACTGACGCTCACCGGGCGACTTTATTATCAATATCTGCAAGCCATACCCGCAGATCTTCTTTATGAAAAGCCTGCTTGGGTGCATGAAGTGACCTCTAACAATACCGAACAATTGGGAATTTTAGGGGCCTATGCCCTTCGTGATGCCCGCTATCTGGCGACCGCGGAAACCTGGCCCTATAAAGGTGACGAGGTGCAAATCAATCAGTGGCGCACGGATATTCAGCAGTTCCGGAAAAAGTATCAGGAACAGTTGCTCTTTCGCTTCGGCTTAAGTTCCTACGAAAAAGGTGTGCTGTCCTGGGTGACTTATCAGTTCTCTCATTCGAACTGGATTCATTTGCTCTCCAACTTGGCTTTCCTGGCTTTAATCGGTCTTGCGGTTGAGGGATTGGTGGGCAGCGGACCCCTTCTTTTTATTTACCTGGTCGGAGGCGTCGCCGGCGGTGCGGGCTTTTTGTTTTCAGAGGCGCACGGAACAGTGCCCATGGTGGGGGCCAGTGCCTCGATCAGCGCTTTGCTGGCTTTTTATTGTGTGGCGGAAACCCGCACGCGGATCCGGTACCTTTTCTTCGCCTCGCCAATGCCCGGTCACTATGGGCCGATTTATTTGCCGACCTTGCTGATCATTCCTCTTTTTCTGGTGGTAGATCTGGCCAACTATTGGGCCACACCGGAAGGCTTAGGGGGAGGGGTTGCCTATGCGGCTCATCTTGGGGGGAGTTTGTTGGGGGTTTTAGTGGGGCTCGTCTACCGCTGGAAATCTCAAGCTGGCCCCTTATATTGTTGATGAACCCGGTCGCGCCTGAAGAAGCCTTCGGCAATCCATGACAAGGGCCTTTAGCCCCAAAGAGCATCAACACGCAAAGGGACCACCTTTCTTGACGTAATCCTGACATTGTATTTTATATATTGCCGTTGACAGTTCTATTACGTTTAAGCCACATTAGGCCCCCAGAGGCTGTAAAATCACCCACAAACGAAATGGTGGACCCGAATGAAGCTATTGAAGCTCATTAAGTCAGTGATTGTTCTAACATTATTATCTGTCTGTGTTGCCAACGCAGCACAAACCACAGTGATCCCGTACTACGGTGAAGAATTTTACCGTGATCTTAAAGCGGGCATCAGCAACAAAGATCTTCAAACAAGATTGAAAGCGGTTCTAAGAAGCTACCACGTACAACGTGCCGGTGACTTGGACCTCATCGTGAAGAGCTGTCAGGGGCAAGGCAAGTGTTATGCTCACAGCGCGATCGGTTACGGCGCCGCCCGAGTTTTCCTTCTTGGAAACTACTATTTAGTTAAAGATGGCAATGGCTACGCGGTTCGTGACGTTTATTGTGACAAAGAAAAAACACGCGCCGATTTCCGTGGCACACCTCCGGCACCGGGTCGTATTCCTGACAACGGTGTGATCAATGTCGAACACACATGGCCACAAAGTCATTTCACGCGCAGATTCCCTGATGAAGTTCAAAAGTCTGATCTACATCATCTTTTCCCAACAGATTCACAGTTGAACTCGATTCGCGGTAACAATCCTTTTGGTGAAGTTTCTAAGGACTTGATGGATTTAAAATGTCCGGCTTCACGTTATGGCTTGGGCACGGCAGGATCTGACGAGGTTTTCGAACCACCAACGGCTCACAAAGGCAACGTGGCCCGCGCATTGTTTTATTTCTCGATCCGCTATGATCTTCCTATTGATGAGCGTGAAGAAGTGATTCTTCGTAAATGGCACAATGAAGATCCTGTTGATGAAGAAGAGATCCGAAGAAACAACGAGATCTTTAAAGCGCAAGGGAACAGAAACCCATTTATCGATTTTGCAGAGCTGGCTGATAAAATCTCAGACTTCTAAAGTTGAACATAATAAAGATTCAAAAAAGCCTGTCGACGACAGGCTTTTTGTTTTTTGCATTCACTTGTTCGAAGATTCCAATAAAATTCTTAAAAAAACTGAAATTAGGCTCTTGCAATGCTGATATTGTTGTGTTGCAATCATTTCTACGGGAGGGGTGATACCACGGAAGGTCTCGGGGAGCATGATGTTCTCACCTCTATTTTTCTTTTTAAATGAATAACCCACGGTAGAAATACCGTGGGTTTTGTTCTTTTTGGGGTCGTTATGAACGAAGGCACAGCTTTAATGATTATTGATGCTCAAGTGCACATGTTTGCTCCCCCAAACCCGGTTTATCAGGCAGAAGAACTGCTGGAACGCTTAAAAAAGTTGCTGTCTTTGGCGCGTGCCTCGGGGACCCAAGTCATCTTTGTTCAAAATAATGGCAGTGTTGGTGAATCTGACGAGCCTCGCACCCGCGGATGGTTGATTCATCCCGAGTTGGAAGTTGTCATGGGAGACATGGTTCTACAGAAAGCCGAGGGCAGTGCTTACGCCGGAAATGACCTGGAAAAACGCCTCAAACAAATCGGCATCAAAAAGCTTATCATCGCTGGGTTGCAAAGTGAGTACTGCATACTCACCAATTGTGAGAAGTCGATTGACGCTGGTTTTGAAGTCATTTTGGTTTCCGATGCGCATAGCACCTATGATTCAGGGACACAAAAAGCCTCGGAAATAATCGCTGCGATCAATGCGCGCCTTCGCAATAAAGTCGAAATGTGGCGCGTGGACGATGTCGCTATCTGAGGGTCTTAAATAAAAAAAGGCTTCGTATCTCTACGAAGCCTTTTTGGTTTTGGATGAGTTTCTGCCAAACTAGTCTTCGGCGGGAGCAAAACCGCGACGAAGAGTATTTTCTGTCACCGCTGCCGGTTCCATATACTGCTTCAAGTAATCAGGTCCGCCGGTTTTTGAGCCGATGCCAGACATTTTGAAACCACCAAACGGATGACGGTCGACCATGGCGCCCGTAATGCCCCGGTTGATGTACAAGTTCCCGACTTCAAACTCTTCCTTCACGCGCGCGATATTCGCGGGACTTCTTGAGAATAGACCACCAGTAAGTGCGTACTCGGTGCTGTTCGCAATCTCAAGGGCCTGATCCAGATTTTTCGCACGAATCACAGCGACCACAGGGCCGAAGATTTCATTCTGAGCCAGCTTCGAATCGCCCGGTACCTCGCCGAAGATTGTCGGTGGCACAAAGAATCCTGTCGCCGGAGCCTGGCCTTTGAAAAGCAGTTTATGAGTTTTTTCGTTCTCGGCAATTGTGCCAAGAATGCGATCATAAGCTTCTTTGTCGACGACCGGGCCCATGTAGGCTTTTGGATTATCCGCAGCCAATACCGAAATGGATTTTGCCGCTTCGACCAGGCGATCTGTGAAGCGGTCGTACACGTCATCAAGCACGATCACGCGGCTGGCCGCTGAACACTTCTGTCCACTGAAGCCGAAAGCAGAATACAAGACGCCGTCTACCGCTTCATCCAAGTCGGCATCGTTGTCGATGATGACCGCGTTTTTACCGCCCATCTCGATGATGCATCTTTTGACGTGGGTTTGACCCGGTTGAACATAAGAGGCTTTGTTAAGGATATGTAGACCCACGGCTTTTGAACCGGTGAAAGCGATGGTTGTCGTGAATTTGTGGTTCACAATGTATTCGCCCACTTCTTCGCCGTAACCAGGAAGGAAGTTAATCACGCCTGTCGGGAAGCCGGCTTCTTGCACAAGTTTCATCAACCCGTAAGCAACGACTGAAGATTGTTCTGCGGGTTTCATCACAACAGTATTTCCAGTCACCGCCGCCGCAGTCACCATGCCGGCCAAAATGGCCAAAGGAAAGTTCCAAGGAGCAATAACCGCAGTCACACCACGAGATTTATAGATGTAGTGAGAAAGCTCTCCAGGCAGACCGCCTACGCGCAAGGGCTTTTGCAGGTGACGCATATCACGGGCATAGTAACGGCAGAAGTCGATCGCTTCGGCGACGTCGCCATCAGCTTCGGCCCAAGGTTTCCCCACTTCCATCACTTGCGTCGCAATAAGCTTGAACTTGTCGCGAACCATGAGGTCGGCCAGTTTATCCACCATCGCTGCACGTTGTTCGCAAGGAACAGTCTTCCAGGTTTTGTAAGCTGTTTGCGCGGCTTGCATTGCCTGTTCTGCATGTTCGATGGAAGCCATGTTGATCTTACCGATGATCTGAGAAGACTCCGACGGATTTACGCGATCGAAATTTTTATCTGTACGAAGCTCTTTGTTGTTGATCACAACAGGAACCGTCACAGGCAAAGACGCTTTCATCTCGCTTAAAGCTTTTAGCATTTTTTCGCGATCTGCTTTGACAGCAAAATCCAGAAGGGGTTCGTTATAGAACTTGCCGGGCTTCTTCGCGATCATCGGCGACGTCGGCGTCAAACCCTGTGCCGGATCTTTTAAAAGTTCTGCGGTGGTTTTGTTGTCTGCGAATTTTCCACGCAACCAGGACTCATTCGAAGAGTTTTCCAGCAAACGGCGGACAAGATAAGCCATGCCTGGAATCAATTCGCCGACGGGCGCGTATTCACGCATGCGATAACCCATATCTACGATGGTTTTTTTAATCGGTTCGGCCATTCCGTAAAGCATTTGGAATTCCAAAGCCTCTTTCGGGATGTTCAATTTTTCCGCGTAAATCATGCAGGCCGCGATAGTGCGAACGTTATGAGACGCAAAAGCCGGGCGGATGTATTTGATATTTTCCAGGAAGTATTTTGCGCACACTTCGTAGTTCGCATCGGACTCGGCTTTGTTGGTATAAACCGGAACTGGCCAGCCTCGTTGCTCGGCCTCAATCGTTTCGTAATCCCAGTAGGCCCCCTTCACCAGACGAACCCAGAAGGGCGTGCCGCGGGTTTTCGCGAAGTCTGTCAACATTTTGCAGTCTTCGAAAGAATCGCGAAGATAAGCTTGAATCACGATACCGAAGTATTTGTAATTTCTGAATTCAGGCTCGTTGATCAGCTCGGTGAAAACTTCCAAAGTCAAATGTTTGACAGAGTACTGTTCCATATCCAGATTGATGAATACGCCTTTTTGCATTCCCAAGCGGAATACGGGGCGCATGCGATCTTTCAAGATGGCTTTGGTTTCATCCCAAGCTGTGTCTTTGATCTGTGAATAAAGTGCCGTCATCTTAACCGAGACATTCACTTTCGGCATGGCACCTTCGTGATCGCGATCAATTTGCGGAACTTCGTCCCACTTTTCGGCGTCCTTCGCCAGCCAGTTCACCAACTCGACGTATTTGTTCGTGTAGTCTTGTGCTTCTTTTTCCGAAAGAATGGCTTCACCAAGAATATCCACGGTGAAGGTCATTTTGTTTTTGCGCGCTTTCTTTAAAACCGGCAAAGCTTCGTCAGGATTTTCACCCGTGATGAACATTTGCGCCATACCGACGACATTTTTCTTAATCGCTCCAGCCATCAAGCCGGGAGCCAGCGACCCCAAACCCAAGCCGACGTTGAACACCGGAGGAAGTTTTCCGCCGTCCTCCGCGAAATATTCTTTCAGATGGCGAGCGACTTCGTCACCGGAGTTGATCGAAGGCAGCACGTCCACAAAGCGGAACATGTTAGTTTTAAATTTTTCATTTTTCATACTCCATTCCATGATGGAGCCGTACCAGAAATCTTTTGAGAAAATGGAGGCCTTTGATTGGCCTTCCATACGCTTCATAATCTCTTCGCCACGGGCGACGATTTGCGATTGGATGTCGTTCATATTTTTACCTCAATGAGAGGGCCGCATATTCTCTCTATGGAAGTAAAAACTCAAGTAGTTTGCAGGAACAAAGGCGGGAGGTTTTAGACGGGCTGGACCAAGGCGTCATAGAATGAAAGACACCTTGGATTTATAGCGAATTAAACCACTTTCCACGAGTGTTTGGCCTTGCCAGAGATCTCGGCCTCTAAAAGATCACCTTTTTTAAAGGCGCCCACGCCTGGGGGCGTCCCTGTAAGAAGTAAATCCCCGGGCATCACGGGGAAGTGGGTGCGCACAAACTGCAGGAGTTCGCCAAAGCCGAAGATCATTTGCGAGGTGTTGCCTTTTTGGCGAAGTTCGCCATTCACTTTCAAAATAATATCCAAGTTTTTCAGCTCTTCGAGATCGGCAACGGGAAAAAACTCGGAAAGCGGGCACGCCCCTTTGAAACTTTTTGCCAGCGTCCAGGGTTGTCCTTGCGCTTTTAACTGATTTTGCTTTTCGCGATCGGTCAGATCCAGGGCGATACAGGCGGCATCAATTTGCAAGTTGTCGTCAAATTGCAAAGCCAATTCCGTTTCATAGTGCAATTCATTTTTCCAGGAAGGCAAGTGCAGTTCTTTTGCGGCCAGAGTGGCGCAGCTGCCGGCTTTTAGAAAAACCAGAGGTTCGGTGGGAACGGCATTCCCTAATTCTTTTGCATGCTCGGCATAGTTGCGACCCACAGCCCAAATATTTTGAATCATAAATGCACCCTCTTAAATTCAATAAACTCATAAACGCCGTTATTCAGCACTTCAAAGCCCGCGTATTGACAGGGGCTCCAGTGTGCATATTCCGAATCCGAAAAATCCTTATCACTGGGAACCACGTTCAGAGCTTCGACGACAAGGTCATAATGTGAACACAGAAAAACCACCGCTTTTTTATTTTCAGCCGCGCGCTCAAACAGCTTTTCAATGCGTGAGCGAAACTCTGATAGATTTTCTTCAGCCTGCTGTTCTAAAAGTTCATTCGTGTTTTGCAAAGGTAAATTGAAGTGCTGTGCCAGGGGGCGGAACGTACTGTGGGTGCGCTTTTTAGGTGAAACCCACAGCTCCGTCGGCGTAGGCAGTTCTTTTTTGAGCACCTTGTCGAGAAGTTTTGACGCCTGGGCATGACCCTCTGCCGTCAAATCAGGATCACCAGAGAAATCCATGGCTTTTTGTGCGTGTCTAAAGAGGTAGATCTTCATCGGGGTGCGCTCTCTTGTACTTGAAATTAGTGGGGGGCCCTGCTACTTTGCGTACTAGTTTTTCACAAGGTGCGGGAGTTTGTCATGAGTAAAGAGCGTGTTCATCGTTTTGTTTCCAAAGATTTGACTGTGCGTATTGCCGCAGTGAACGCGACCGAAGTTGTAAAGCACATGCAAGACCTGCAACAAACCTATCCTTTGGCGACCGTAGCGGTGGGCCGCAGCATGGTGGGCGCGATTTTAATGGCGTCGCAACTGAAAGACGGTCAAATGGTGGGACTGTTGTTCCGGGGCAATGGAGCTCTGCAAAGCGTTTATGCAGAGGCGTCTTACGACGGGCATGTGCGCGGTTACACGCCGAACCCTCAATACCAGCCGCCCAATTATGAGCAGGGTTTAAGCCTGAAAGAGGCGATCGGGAATGGGACTTTAAGCGTGGCTCGTCACCAACCTTTTCAAAAGCAACCTTTCCACGGCACGGTCGAACTTGTCAGTGGCGAGATCGGCCAAGACATTGCTCACTATCTTCATCAATCCCATCAAATCCGTTCTTTGGTTTCTTTAGGTGTTTATCTGGACACTTTTGGCAAGGTGCAGGCGGCCGGTGGAGTCTTGATTGAAGTCATGCCGGGTGTGGAAGAATCTGTCGTTGAAAAAATTCAACAGAACTACGAAGACAAAAAGCCTAACATTTCAAAAATGTTGATGGAAGGCGCGACGCCAGAACAATTGGTCGCTCCTTTTATGGACGGAATTCCTTTTGAAGAACTTGAGCATGACAAAACGCTAGAATACTTCTGTCCCTGCACCAAGGACCGTGTGATTCGCGCTTTGGAAACCTTGGGTGAAGAAGAACTTCAAGATATGATCAACAAGAATGAAGAGGCGGATGTGACTTGCCAGATCTGCGGCAAGCCTTACAAAGTTTCTGTCCCTGAAATCGAAGACATCAAAAATCGAATGCACAAAGAGTCCATGCATTAGTGCGTCTTTCATAAATTCTGGCGGCGATCTGCCGCTGATGGATTGCCAACTCCTAACTGCATGTTTCCAGAAGGGTGTGCTACCACATCCTAAAGGAGGCTTTTATGAAGCGCTATTTGCTCTGTGCATTTGCGTTGTTTGTTTCATCTTCATCCTTTGCGGGTGGTTCCAGCTATATTTGTAAAACTTCGTCAGGTTCCGTGGTTCTGACCGCGGTAGCGGCGGGGCTGGATGGACATATCGATATTTATTATGAACGTGGTGGAAGAAAGAATCACTACAGTGGCGATATTGCGATCAAACCTGGATATTCCAACGAGACTTCTTCGCAGGATCTTCTTTTGGCGATTCCAACGACGAACATAAAGAAAATATCAGAAAGGTGCGAGCGTATGCACATCATTCGGGCCGACGGAACCGAGTGTTATGGAAGAGAAGCGTGGAGTATCCGGACGGAAGTAAGTTTTCTGATAAGTCTGGCAAATGGAAATGCTGTTTTCACAGATGAGAAACTGGGACATGATTCGACAGTGGAAGGCAAGACGGACCAGGGGTATATTCATGATCGATTTAGTTGTTTGGATTCTGGAATCACCAGTCCTGGCGGATGTTTTGCGGAACAAGACAGTCGGCTGATTGAATGGATTGAGGCGGAATGTCCGTGAAAAAGGGCATCCCTATGCTCCCGGCTTCGAGGCGTGGGAGCATATATTGGGACTGTTTTTAATGTTCTTCCTTTGAATTACAGATATCTTTTGGAATCCTGGATTCATGACAGACAAAAGAAATGAGTTCGGGAAAATTTCCTGCGGAATAAATCCAAATTCTTCCTTTGAAAATGACGGCCGACCTTTTCTAGAAGCTCCGTTTTGAACGACGCTCGTGGGTGTTCGTTTATGACTCCTTTATATGTTTTCATCGATGCTTATAGGTTTAGGACGGCGATGGAGTCCAGAAATCTGTCTGCGCAGTCATTGGCCTTGGCGTTGGCAGTGGCTCCCAAAACTGTCCAGCGCTGGCTGAATGGAAGGGTTCGGCGTATACGCATTGAAAGCGCCGACCAGATAGCTGCCATTTTAAAAATGGAAAAGAAAGACTTCTTAAGGGAAGGTCCTCCGATTTCTATTTCCTGTCGAAATGAATCCGTCGACATTTTGTTGAGTGATCGCTGTGTGCAAGTTTTCAGTGTTGCCGATAAAATGGATTTGTATGTGAAGTTGCTGCGATCCTTCTCGTTGAACATGCTGCCTTCCGAGCAAAGGGCGGATGTGTTATTACAAAAAGGCGTCGTTGCACTGCGATTTATGCGGTCGCGATCAGCCACAACTTCTTTGAATGAGGCGCAGTCCATCTACCGCGCGATCAAAAACTATTCGGGCCAGGTGGATTGTTTGAATACCTGGACCCAGGTTGACAACCTGCTTGGCCATTTTGAAGAGGCTATGAAGAAAAGTGTGGAAGCAGAAAATCTGATTTCAGTTTTCGATTTGGCGGATAAAAAGCCGGAACTTCTGCATCACAGAGCTCTTCTTTTCGTACAAGGGAATCGGTTTTCTGAGGCGGTAGAACTTTTAAAAGAAGCTCTGAAGTTAGAGTTTCGTAAAGAGGCTGTCGATTGGATCAGTCAGGCCCGGCGTTACAAGGATCTCGCCGAAGTTTTTAGGCTTTTAAAGGATTATGGCTCTGCATTGAAATATTCCCTGCGCAGTCAGAAGTTGTCGGAAAGATGCGGATACTTTCGCGGTAAGATCAATGCGCATTTTCAGCTTTCTTTGATTTATTTTTTCAAAAAAAATTATACGGAATCTTTTCAGCACTTGAGGTCGGCCCAGGCGGCAGAGAAATATGTATCGGAAAAGGATCTGGACGTATTCAATCTTCGAGTTCTGTTCTTCTGGCATCTGAAGATGAAAGACTTTGGGGCCGCCCGAGAGAATGTCTTTAAAAGAATCACTTTCAGTCGAAGTGTCAGAGCTGTTCAGGCCCTTGCCAAGCTCGACTATTTATTGTTGTCGAAGATTTCAAAGGGCCTCGTGCCTTACCGAAGTTCTTTTGAGAGTGCTCTTTTGCAGACGTGGGACGTTGACAGTCGACAGCGACAGGCGGCAGAAAAAGTGTTGCAAATGGGATGGGGACTGGATTTTGAAGACGTTCTGGAGGAGATGGATCTTTAGGGCCAGCGAGACCCCAAAGGGCCCCGCTTGTTTTAAACTTCAGGATTACTCCAGATTCGCTTTGACAAGTTCTGCCGTCGAGTTCGCTTTTTTGTTAACGGCTAAAGTCAACTTTTTGGCGGAAACTTCGTCGTTGGCGTTTGTTTGGCGCACATTCAGAACGAGAGAATAATTTTCTTCATCCTGAGTAACTTGAAGACTGGCCAGATCCACGTCGACAAGGCCGGGGACATAGCGGCAGAAGCTTTCCATAGAGGAAAACTCATCACCTCTTGAGATCGTGATCGCCACCCCCACAGGGGCTGCGGCAGGTTCTATCATGTCGACTTCAAAAATTTTGATGTCTCCCTGATTCAGGCGTTTCATGTCGTGGACGTTGTTCAGTGCGACTCCGAAATCCTCGCAAGCCACCACTTTTGATTCCAAGGCGCGGGCGTTTAAAGACGACAGAACTATAAAGGCCAGGATTAAATTTTTCATTTATTTCTCCATTCTTTGTTTTAGGGATGTTTACGGTGTCCTGAATTCAACGCGAAATTTCTCACGGGCCCCACCGAAGTATCCGTTGAAAAAGTTCTTTTTATAACAGGCGAATCCTTTCAGATCGGGGGCTAAGACAAAGGCTGAAATACTGGATGGAGTGCCAAAGGTAAATTTGCAGTTTATTCCATCTTGAGAGCTTTCAAGTTCTATCACTGAATAAAGCGCTCCACCATTTTGCGCGTGGCTATTTATCGTTGAAAACAAGCGCGCCTGATGAATGTCGACTTCCTGAGAGCTGAATTGGCTGAAATCAGAAGGCAAGCCTTGAAGGTCGATGGTCACGGCAAAGTACAGAGGGTCGTCATTTTCGCTTTTTTCGCTGCGATAAACGCCCTCTTGGGGGTTGCTTAAACTGACAGAGAGGCGAGAGTCATAGACCTGTTTGAGGCGGTCTTTTTCATAATAGCCAATATGTCCTTCAATGGTTGTCGCCGCGAAAGCGGGGAAAGAGGACAAAAGAAGTGCTGGCAACAAAAGCGTATTTTTTAAAGAAAACTTTTTCATGACTAGAGTCCTTCTGTTTTGGTTTCACTCGGAGTAGCTTTGCGACAGGTATGCCGCGACGTAGCCCCTCGTTAAAACGATCTGAGCCGTCTTTCGACATCAGACTTTACATTGGGCGACCTGCATGGTCACAAAGGGGGGGAATTTGACTGCTTTTTCTTTGCTTCAGAGTTTGCAAGGCTCTTAATTCCTGTTTGGGCGTCATGTCCCACCTGTCCCAAAAGACGACGCGCCATCGGGTTGTCTCTGTAATAGCGACAGAGGCTTTCTTGTGCTGTCAGTCGGTTCTTGGCATCTGTCTAAGTCTTAGACGGCCGGTAGGGCTTCTCGTAGAAAGGACGCCGGATTTAAATTTGCTTCTATCTCGGGTATGAGCAAAACGACCTCTTCAACAACTGTCAGCCGCCCCTTTCTGTGGATCTGGCTTTTTCTGGGCATAAGCCTGACTGTCGCGGCGTTAAGTTTTGCTTACGAAGTCTCTACAGCGAAGTCTTCGGTGCAACGTTATGTCGGCATTTGGGAAGATGATATCGCCCGCGCGAAGATCTTTCGGGACGACTCTAGTTTGCAGAACAAAATTCTTAAACAGCTTAAAGAAGTGCATACCGCCGTCGGTGAAACAGATGTGCAGAATCCCGAGACTTTAAAATGTCTTTTGTCTTCCGACCTGCCGATCACTTATAATTCATTGCCCGCAGGCACCATCCGAGTTTGTTTTCAGGTTGTCGAGTTGGCAAAGCGCAGTTTGGTTTCACCAGTATTCCTAGTGGGACTTCTTTTGGTTTTGTTTTTCTTAGGCTTTGCCCTTCGTCGTGAACTGATCAATCGAATCCATGAACAAAAGCTGGAAGCAGAGCTGTCCCTGAATAAGGAGATTGCCGCGATCTCACGTCAGGTCGCTCACGATATTCGCGGTCCTTTAACGGCCCTAACAACCCTCAGTCAGTTGTCCCATGAAATGAGTGCGGAAAAGAAAGAACTTTTAAATCTATCGGTCAGTCGCATTCGGGGTATCGCCGACGATCTGTTGAATCGTGGAAAAACGGTGGAAAGTGGTACGGCCCACAGTTTTCCAGGCGAGGACCTGTCACGCATCGCCGAAACCCTGTTAAAGGAATATCGGTTTTCCCATCCTGATGTTGAGTTCACTCTGCACAAGCACGTCAGCAGTTCCAAAATCGGCATAAGCCTGGAATCCGTGAAAGTGCAGCGCATTTTGAGCAATCTCTTGAATAATTCTTTAGAAGCCTTGCCGGCGTCCGAAGCAGCCATCCATATGACTTTATTAGAGCGGGACGAACACTGGTTGTTGCAAATCATGGACAACGGGGCGGGTATTCCCGAAGAGATTCTTCCCAGCCTGATGCAAGAGGGTGTTAGTTATGGCAAGGAAAATGGTCATGGCCTGGGTCTTTTTGATGCTCGTAAAACTCTGACATCAATCGGCGGTGATTTGCAGTTACGATCACGTCCTGGCGTGGGAACGCAGGTGATCCTGCTATTTCCGAAGCGGAGTGAATCTCAGTCGCAGATTTCTTAGTCTTCCAACTTGATGCCTAAAACACTTTCGATGGTTTTATCATAGACATCTTTCGGTCTGGATTTTGTCGCCGGGACTTTCTTGCGAGCATTTCCCAACTCTTTGGGGATGGCCACATAAAGATCCTGAGTGGTGCTTGCTGTGGCAAGGTCAAGCTTGAAGTCTTCATTTCGGCAACTCGCACTAAGAGTCATTTGTTCTGGTGCCCCCTCCAGGGGTGTCAGCTGCAATTCGCTGACATTCAAAGTCGTGATTTTAATATTCAGATTTTTTTCAAAAGAGTTTTCTAAAGACTCTACAGGACAGGGAAATAAAAGAACGGTGGGCGCATTTTTAGAAATGCGAATTTGTGCCGGTAACGCTTTCGCCTGAGTGGAAGAGTTTTCGATCTTCATGTCCGAGACCAAAAGGCCCCAGGGGTTTTCCAACGTTCTTTCGGCCGTTTGAATGGTTAAGTTTGTCGATATGTAGAGCCGACTTTGGGTTGTTTCTTCGTTACTATTGGCGGCTTCGGTGATTTGCAGTTCGGTGACGGCCTGATAGCTCTCGGTGCCAACTTTTTGCAGGGTTACCAGTCGGCTTAAATGGGAAAGGTTCTTTTGTTGAATTTTGTCGCGCAGACGATTGACTTCGCGAACACGGCCATCGGCCAGGCGAGGTGTCATCAGTGCGGCGAGCGCGGTTTGCGATTGCCAGAAGTTGTTCGAATCATAGTTGTAATAGCGTTCTAGAAATTGGCGCAGAAAGGTCAGTTTTTCGAGCTCATTGGCTTGGGTTTGGCCCATCGTGTTTCGACCCGCATCTAGCGCAATGGCGACCACCCGCGGATTATTTTTAAGCTGCCAATACTGATAGGTGATAAGCGTTCCCCAAAGGAGCGTCAAAAGCAGCAATGCAGAAAGAACCTTTGTCTTCATTATTCCGCTTCTTCCAGAGGCAAGATTTCAATCATCCGATCACGATGGTATTTTTTGTTCGGGCCTTCATCCACCCACTGATCGATTTTGTAAAGCATGATGCGGGCTTTGCCCGTGCGAAAATATTTTTTGTCGGCCGCCCCCTTGGTGTCCTTCAAAAGCGTCGCGGGGCCATTTTGGAAGAAGTCCAGTTGGGCCCTCATTTTTTCATTTTCCAAGCGCATGACTTCCAAATCTTTTTCATCGTGAAAATAGTAATTCGCAGCGACGGCCGAAACCACGCCTAGGATTCCACCCCAATAAAGAGCATGCAGTTCAGGTCTTTCATCATTAGGCGCCGTGGCCGCGCCGATGATGGCACCGACGCCGATGCCCGCAGTGGTTGTTGCCAGGCGGTTTTTTTGATTTGTCGAGCAGGAACAAAGAATAAGACTTAGACATAAAAGCGTCAGCAAAGGTGAGTTCATGTAGACAAGTCTAAGTTTAAACCCGGCGACAGGCAAATGTTGCGTGCTGGCTTTTGGGCTGGAATTAGAAAAGGGGCGCGCGCCGCCCCCCTATTTGGGGGAAGAAGGGGGCTGCGCGCAAAGACGGGGTGACGGTCACATTCCCAAGGTCTTCTTGAACAAGGCATTGATAACGTCGGGAGTCGGGTCATTTTCTTGAGGTGAGGAATGACCTGTCCAGCAATAGAAGTTGGTGGCGCCTTTTAAGACCCGGCGTAAATCAGCTGTCGCCGCACGAACGACAATAACTTTAGAACCTTGACGCTTGGAATCCTGTTTTAAGTTTAACATATAGGTGAGGTTTTCTGATTCCACCATCACAGAGTCAGCTCTTTCTCCTCGTGTGAAGGGTTCGCCTTCGCCGGTGCTACCGAGATAGCGAATTGACGTGATGGGTTCGATGAGTTTTTCAGATGAACGCCGTATGCTTTGGGCCGCGCGAAGATTTGTAAAGCCTTCGTCATTAAATTCAATGTCGACAGAGATAAGATCTCCGAAGTTCACACCGCCTTCGCAATGGATGCGCGTGCCCGCCGAGGCCCATTGATTAAAGCTAAGTAAGAATGTCGCTGCGATAAAAAAGAGTCTGAAGTGTTTCATATTTTTTCCTTTCGTTAAAAGTTCCGAAATCACTCACAGCAAAACAAAGACCATCTTCTTAACGAAACAAATTAACAGAGACATCTCGGCGAGTGTGTGAGTGTTAAACAGAATCTGAAGAATGTTCCTGATGCTTACATGCTGTCGAGTGATGTTCGACGAAAAGAAAAATCTCTCGAGGGAAAAATGATTTTTTGGCAAAGCGTTTGCTGAATAAAAAAATAAAAAGTCAGTCGCTGTCTTAAAGAAGATTAAGACTGATTCCAACCCCAAAAAGGAGTCTTTATGAAAACAACATTTACATACCTTGTGTGCGCACTGGCTATTTTGGCTGCCCAAAATGTTCACGCCACCGTTACCTGTGGTGAGCAGGATCAGAAAAGAATCACCTACAATCTTCAGCGTATCCATCAAAACGTTTCTTTTGTGACGGCCTTTGCGAACGAACCCAAACTTGCGCAAGGCGTACGAACGTCGCTTCTTGATATTCAAGGTCTTTTAGGCCTGACGGTCATGCGACTTAATGTCTGTCAGGGTGACAAAACAGAATTGGTGGCGCGAATCAATGCGGCGACGCAAGAGATCGCGTCCGCGCAAAATGAAGAACAAATCGCCTCGGCTTTGCAAAAGGCTGCGGCCGTAACATTTTTAATTCAAAAAGAATTGCAGTAGGCTTATTTCAGCAGATGCTTATATAAAGGAAGATACATGTCGTCTTGCATGTCGACCTGCCATTCCTTTATCTGTGGAGCATCCGTAAAGTCGACGGGCGTTTCTGTGAGAATCGCCAAAGGACAGCGCTCGTTGGCTTCTCCCATCATCAGCACTGCCGCAGCCGCAAGGCTATCGGCAAGATTGATCTTAGTCATTTTAAGAGGTCGGCCAAAAATATCTTCCTGGCCGATCATATTGCGCAAAGGATGAAATCCCGCGACGGCCAAGGCCACGCCAGTGACACCCATGCGCAGAGGACCGGTGCGAGAGTCTGTCAAAAGAATCCCCAAGTCCTGAATGCCTAAACGTTGGCGCAAAGCTGTGCGCAGTTTTTCGGTGGAGGCATAGGGATCGAGCGGATATAGAATGTAATCGCCGTTTTCAGAGTTGGATTCATCAATACCAGCCGCAGGTAACATCACGCCATGTTTGATGGTGAGACTGACGCCGTGGCCGATTTCACCTAAATCGTGATCGGCTTCGCGCCGGATCAGTGATTTTTTGTCGATCTTTTCTAAAGATTCAAAACGATTTTCGGCAATACTGACGATCTTTGACGTGATCGCCAGTATGGTTTTCTCCCGCCACAGGGACGGATCGACAGAACGAAGAATGAACTCCACCAGATCATCACCAGGATGAAAAATGCCAGTTTGAATCGGGCAGACCTTCAGCGTTTTGCTCATGTCTTATCCTAATTTTTGAATGATAGCGTCAGTGAAGGAAACCGTCGTGCCTTTACCACCCAGGTCGCCCGTACGCGCGTTCACGTCAGAAAGAGCCGCAATCAGCGCCTTCATAATAGCATCTGCCTTCGCACTTTCGTGGACGTGTTGAAGCATCATCACAGCGGACTGTAACAAGGCTGTCGGATTGGCTTTGTTCTGGCCCGCGATATCTGGAGCTGATCCGTGAACGGCTTCAAAGATCGCCGCTTTTTCACCGATGTTGGCGCCCGGCACGACCCCAAGTCCGCCGACTAAGCCGGCGCAAAGATCACTTAGGATGTCGCCATAAAGATTTTCGGTAACGATCACATCGAACTGTTGTGGCTTGGTAACCAATTGCATGCAGGCGTTGTCTACGATCACATCTTTTGTTGTGATGTTGGGATACTGCCAGCCCACTTCCTGCGCGACCTTCAGGAAAAGACCGTCTGACATTTTCATGATATTTGCTTTGTGAACAATGGCGACTCGGTTTTTACCAGTGCGTTGAGCCAGGTCGTAAGCGTAGCGGGCAATGCGCTCAGAGCCTTTGCGTGTAATACGTTTGATGCTCTCAGCGGTATTTTCGTCCACCATGCGCTCGATACCAGCATAAAGGTCTTCCGTATTTTCGCGCACGATCGTCAAGTCAACGTCATTGCAGACGCAGTTGACGCCCGGTAAAGAGCGTACGGGGCGAACGTTGGCGTAAAGATCAAACTTCTGTCTCATTGTCACGTTGATGGATTTGTGACCACCACCAACCGGTGTCGTCGTAGGACCTTTAATGGCCAGCTTCGTTTGATTAATGGAATCCACCGTTGTTTGCGGAAGAAGATCACCCAACGTATGCAAAGCCACTTCACCAGCTTGATGCTCTTCATACTCAAATGGAGCTCGAACATGTTTAAGAACGCGGATCACCTGAGTCATGATCTCAGGGCCGATACCATCACCAGGAATCACTGTGAGTTTAGTCATTGCCAGAAGCCTTTCTATTTAATGCATCTGGTTCTAGCACATCCGCGCGCAGACTGGCAGGGGGAGTTTTTTGCTCCCTACCAGGAAGGTAGGATGTGGGATTAGATATGAGGCGGCCAGGATTTCCCGATTGGGAGAGCGCCCGAGAGTCTCATTTTGAGACTTGCTATTTTACTAAAGCAAGCCCTGGACCAAGTCGTTTGGAGCCGTTTTGCACCACACTTTGCGGCGACGGGGTGTTAGCTTTGTTTACACCAGTAAAAATTAATAAATTCATATATTTAAGTGTGTTTTTAGCGCCTGTCCCTGAACGAGACATCGCGATTTAAACGACACCTAAAATTGCCCTAAATGTTCGCAGAGGCAACTAAAGGCTCGTCATTTTAGGTACTTATACGTGAGTTTGGGGAGGCCGAGGGCTTGGTCCCGTCCTTGTATTAGAAACCAGTGTGGAGGTCGCTCTCATGCTGAAGTGGCTTGGGACCGCATTGGTCCTTATTACAGTTATATCGATTCAAGCCTGTGCGCCGAAGTCACAAGAGGACTGCGGCTTCGTGCAAAACGTATATGGCGAACGGGTCTCCTGGAAAAGCGACGTGCCAGTGACCATGTACATCCACGCGCAAATACCTGACTCTATGGTTCCAGCAATTGTTCGTGCTGCCGACACTTGGGAAAAGACGGCGGGTCGCAAACTTTTTAATATCGTCACATCGACTCGTTATACGGGGCCCATCAATCCGCATAAGGATGGCGTCAACGTGATCTATCTGATGTCTTCTTGGGAGGACAATCGCGCTTCAGAGCAGGGGCGCACGAGCGTCTACTGGATTGGGGACCTGATTAAAGAAGCGGATATCCGCTTGAATGCGGCTGATTTTGGCTTCTATTGGAATGGTCAAACTCTGACTCGTGCGGCGAAGGCGGATCGCCAAGGCTCTGCGCCGGTGAATATCGAGGCCCTTGTATTACACGAGATGGGGCATGTTTTAGGTCTTAAGCATAAAGATGGTTCAGGCTCCGTGATGGCCACGTATTTAGCGGCTGGTGATGATCGCGTGATTTTGGCGGGCGTCGATCAATCGGCCCTTCAGTGCGAGTATTAAGGCGCTCAGCATTGTAAAAACTTTATGTAAGATTATTTAAGTTGTTGGATTCGAAAAAAGGTAACTAGACTTTGAGTTCTGCGCTTCGTGCAGGGTGAAGGAGAGCAAGATGAGAGTGATCACACTTGATAAAAACGCGAAAGTGGAAACGACAGTGGATTCTTTTTTGGGCTCTCTGGAAGAAGCTTCTCCGGTGGTTCACAAGTCTTACCATGAGCTCTCAGACACACCCGTTGTCGAGCAAGATTCTTTGAATCAGTTGCACGCCAATATCGAGATGCTTGCTGATCTTCAGGCACGTCTGTCCTTTTTGATGCGCGAAGTGCGCTACTTGATGAAAGTTTAAGAGCACTTTCATCCACCAAAGGTGGAAAAAATACGCACTACGAACTTGTGTTAGATGACAGACCTCTAATAACCAGATCTAATTTCCATTATGGGAAAAGATCTCGGAGAATTCCGAACTTATATTCAAAGTCATTTCGAAAAATGGGGATTCACAAAGGCCGAAAGCGAGATCGGTCTTCTCATTTTGCGCGGGATGAGTCTTCGCGAAATCGCGGGACAACGGGGAACGTCTGAAACAACGACCCGTCAACAAGCTTTGAGTCTCTATAAAAAGGCCTCCGTGGACGGGCGGCATCAGTTATCTGCATTTTTCTTAGAACAACTGTTGGTGGGTGGCGGTCCTAAGCCTTCCGGTCGAGCCGATTAAAATTGCCTTTAGGAATCTGAAACACAACCCAATCGCCATTGCGTTCGCGAGTCATGCCTTCCGTGATAACGGGTTGATCAAAGACAAATTCTTCTCTGAAAGTCTGAAAGTTGGAGCTGCTCACAGTCTTGCCGCTGTCTTCGTCTTCGATCTTATCTTTAAAGGAACGTTGTCCCGTGATCGTGGCCTTGTCCTTTTGAATACTGACTTTAACAGCGTCTTTTTCGTGCTCGGGGACGTAAGCTTTTAAAATATAGAAATCAGAGTTTTCCTGAAGCTGACTGCCGCGATCCTCTACTTTGTAAAACGGATCATTTTCTTTTCCGGCATAGCGAGATGCGGCCTTTGTGAAATCCTTGCGGGCTTCACCTAATTCGCGAACATAGCGTTGGGTCTGAATGTCCAAGGCTTCACGTTGGGCATCTTCATTTTTTGCGTACAGGCTTTGGAAGCGTTCATTTTGTGTCTTCAGGGTTTCTTCATTCGCCTTCTTGTTATGCATGATGCGTTCGGAATACTGCTGATTGACGCGTTCTTCTTTCGAAGCCCAATGCTTTTGTTGCTGGTCGTAGCGTTTCGCGGACATCTCGTTGAGGCGAGTCAGCTTCTTTTCCTGCTGCTGCTTTTCAAACGAGATTTTTTCATCACCGCGCTGTTGGGTCTCCGCGAGTTCCTTCTCATTGCGGGTGCGCACTCGTTCGTGTGAATATTTTCCGCGCTCCACTTCGCCGGTCAAAAGAGCATCGTTCTGTTCGCGCTGGCGTTCCAAGCGCTTCTCACTGAAGTCATTGATCTGCTTCATGTCCTGATTGTATTTTTGCTTGGCGCGACTGATGTCTTCGCCGCTTCGTGTGCGGATGTCCTCGACACGGGATTGAGCCGTGTCTTCGATGTCTTTGACTTTTTGACGAGCATCATTTTGCGCTTCCGCCACCGCGGCCTGGCGCTTTTGGCGAGTGTCGGATAATTTCTCGTCGTAATTTTTTTGTAGATTTTGGGTGCGCGAGTTGTAGTTTTCCATCAGACGTTCGCGCTCTTGCGCGGCTTCCTCGGCCATATCTTTTTGCCGATTGCGAATGTGGTTGATGGCGGCTTCATTCTGCTCGCTTAAAGCATCTTTTTTATCAGAGTAGTGATCTTTGATGTCGGCCAGTTGCGCTTCGTTCTCTTTGATAACCTGTTTTCTTTTGCGTGAGTAATCCGCTTGAAGGTCATTCAATTCGGCTTGCTGGGCTTTGCGCTGTGAACTGTCGATAGAAGACATGCTCACAGTGTATCAAATCAAGACGATTCCATTAAGGCGCAGGCGTTTCAGGCGCGGGAATCTGGCCTTTGGGGTTGGGACACAAAGGTTGAAAGTCACCGGTTCGGCCATAGCAGCGCCAGGTATCGATGTAAGTGACGTATTCGTCAGGAGCCACGGGGTAATAATAGCGGTACTGCGCGGGATCCAAAGTGCTTTCCACCAGACGGAAGTCGGGCGCGGGTTTCGCGGGGTCCGTGGATACTTTTGAGATCTTTAAAAGAAATACGCGGTACTCAGCCTGAGACAAGCTGGGGCTTAAAAACAAAAAGAAAGCCGACAAGAAAACTCGATATTTCACAAGTCCTCCTATCGGCTTTGCGGTGGGAAACTTAAAAACCCTTCGCTCGTCCTCAGAATAGCATCACAGCAATGCTTTGCATTATTTTTCCCAAAGAATGTCGATTTAGAACTCTAAGAGTTCGACAGAATTTACCAACATAGACCGTTTCAACAAAAACTGTCGAAGTTTTAAAGGTACCTGCTTCCCTTTGTGCTAAAAAGGGCGCAGGTATACACCCGCTTCCTTTTTAGCACAAAGGGAAGCAGGTACCTTTTCAGTGTTTGTGTTCGTTGTTGGCGCGGACGGTGTTTTCTACGATGTGGAAGTAAGCTCGGACAAGCATTTGATAGGATTCAGAGTCCAAGGCTTGAAGATAGGCCATCTTTTCGAAATAGGTTTTTTTTGCGATCAATTCTGTCATGACGTCTTGGACTTTTTTCATCTTATCAAAGCTGTAAAAGTCTTTGTCGTCTTTCACTTCCTTCAGAACTTCCGCGATCTCTTTGTTGTCAAAAAGAACATGAACACCCATGGCTGAATGAGAAAGCAGAGCTTCCATTCTTTCCAAACTTGTCTCTTCTATATTGACCAAGCGCGCCTCCTTGCGACGTCTTAACTCCGATGGTGAGGAATAAATCTTCCCGTTGCAAGACCAAAAATGAGACTATGACGGACCTTGTCGATTCTGCTTTTTTTTAAGTTGTTGGGGATCGCAAATATTCCGATAATAGAACGTGTGAAGGATGCGAAAAAATATGGCGAAAACTAAATCCCGTGCGAAGAAAAAAACCACCAGTGCCTCTGAAAAAGAGTACATCGTCGTCGATGAAGCGGCGGGACTTATTTTTGATTCCGAGACGGATCTTTACGGCTATTTCCAGTCAGCTATCGATAAACTCGAGACAGAGTATCAATCTTTACGAAGTCCTGACGATTATAATGACGAAGAGCAAATTGCCCTAGAGCATTATCTTGAGGCGACCTTAGATGAACCTGATGAAGTCTGGATGGACGATAAAACTTTTGAAGAGTTCCCGGTTTATCACTTTCTCAAGAATATTGATCAAGGCGATGAAGCCTTTAAGTATGTCGCGGTGGCCTATGTGTCATCTGAAGACGAATATCCGACCTTTGTATTTATCCATTTCCCGACAAAAGACAGCCGTTTGTGGCAAAACTATCAACGCGGCGAAATGGCCTACGACAAAAATTTCGAGACTGTTGCTGAAGGCGCCATCGAAGGCGACGCTTTAGGCGAAGGTGATCCGTTGGCCATGGGGCTTTATTTGGCCATGTTGAAGGTGCGCGGGGAAAAAGACATTCCTCAGGATAAATTCCCGGAATTTGCCGCTCTTCGCGAAGAAACCATCGAAAGCGCCGATGAAATTTGGCGTAAGAATGATTTGGATGGGAATGTTCTGGTCAGCTTTATCAAGGAATTTCCCGATCACGAAAATGTGAAGGATCTTGCCTATATTGCTGTCACTCAAGAGGACGAAGATTCAAACGTGCATTCGTTGCTATTTTCTTTCCCGACAACGGATCGCACGCTGGTGGATCGTTATCGGCAGGGAGAGAATCTGCAGGCCGACGAAGTCTCTCAAGAGTCTGCTCACTAGTTCGGTTTTAAAAAATTTGATATTCCAAAATGAAGAAAGCGTACCTTGGGGGTACGCTTTTTTTGCTTTTTGAGGGTGAGGGGGATCACCTTCGCAAGCTCTTCTTTTTAGAAGCAGTAGTTGTTGGCCATCGAGACGAACTGAGATGTTGAGTAACCTTGGTTCAAGTAGTTAGCGAAGGGATGCAAGGTTTTTAGAACTCCTGCGCGGGCAGAACCGTTGGTCTCGTAGGCGTAGTCTGCGGGATTGGCATAGAAAGCGGGAAGAAGAAGGTCCAGAGCATTCAAAGCTTTGTTAGAGCTAGAGTCGTAGTTTGTGACTTTAAGAACGTCGTATTCGCCTTGAGTGTCTTTCAGATTCACCAAGATGTTTACGGCGCTGAAGAAAGTTTGCGGATCAGTGACGCCCAAAGCGGAAGCCACGGTGGCAACATCAGACCAGCGCATTGTTGTCATCCAACCCGTCAAAGCTTGACCTGTTGTGGGGTGAACGATGATGAATTGTAAAGGTGTATTGTCCAACTGCGTGTTGCCGTTGGAATTTGCCAACCATTTCCACATCGAGATGTAAGAAGAATCGCTTTTGAAAGTGGCAGGCAAAGAAGTCAAACGAGCATACACATAGTCCATGCGCACATAGTTGCTTGAATCCGTGTAGGCTTTAACTTTCGCTGTGATGTCGTTGGCAGAGCGTTGATTGCAGTAAGCAACAGACTTGGTAGTTGAAGTCGTAGTGTCAGTGACGCGGCTTGAAAAATCCGAAGATCCTGCCGTGTTTGAGGAACCGCAAGCAGTTAAAAGTGCGGTCGCAGTCAGTGTCAGGATCGTGGTTAGAAGTTGTTTTGAATTTTTCATAAAGCCCCCTATGCCATAGTACTAAAGCAACGGTGGTGCCATATTTCACTCTGAAACAACGCTGAATTTCTTGTGATTTCAGTTACTTATAAGAAGGTCTCTTCTCACACTGAAACGATCTCAAAGTGAAGCGTCAAACTTCTGGGGGAGTGCCGCACAGAGAGCGTCACTTTTCGTCGTCCATGAACTCTTCACGCTGAAACACAGACCCGTAGGGAGCGACTAATTCGCGTTTCCACCAGACGCCTTCTTTGCGAAGTTCAGAGAAGCTTGAAAACTTATACTCGTAACGAAGAAAGCGCAGAGCTTTTGGCGGTTGGCCTTTGAAAGGATCTTTCGCAAAAAGCATCAGAACATCGGGTGAACCTTCAAAAATCCGAGTCAAAAGATTTTGCAGCCACAGATTTTCATTGAAGGATTCAAGAGCGGCAAACCACATTTGCCAATCCAACCGCGGTTGGTGAGGAGCAACCACTGTCGGCATGCGTTTTAATGAGGTGGGCTTGTGTTTGAACTCATAAGCTTCCCAGTGGACGCCATCATTGCTGCCCTCTAAAACAATTTCGGGGCGCACGCGGGTCATCACAGCAAACAATCCGTACGGATTGGAAATGCGGAAGGGATAAAGGAAACGCATGTAGGGAAGCATGAAGTCCCAGGCTTTGGATTTTTCCGCCAAACTTTTCCCAATCCAAAAAAGAGACGAAGGGACTACCAGCAGCAGAGGCACCAAAGCTATGGGCGTTGATATCGCGGTGTTTTCAACCCAATTAATTTTAAAACCCCAAGTGGAGTCAGGCAGAACTCCCAGACACAAGCCGATGGTCAGGATGTTAAAGAAGCCGTAGTTGCCCGTTAAAAGAATCAGCACCTGCAAAAGCACCAAAAGTATCACGGCCGCTGTTTGCAAGGGGCCTGGATAGAAAATAAAAAAAGGCGTGACGAGTTCGATAAAGAACATTGTCAGTGTGCTAAAACGTTGAACGCCAACCGGCAGTTTGTGAGCGAAGTACGCCAGCGGGGTGGGCAGGGGTTGCGTCCAAAAATGATAGGTGAGCGCCGTTAGGTCTTTCCAGTAAGGATCTTTGTTGGCGAGCTTCACGACGCCTGACAAGAACATCAATTTGAATAACAAGAAAAGAACCAGGAAATACACAAGGGGATGTAAAACATGAGTGCCTAAAGGGATCCATTCCCAGGTGAAAGGCGCAAAGAACAAACCCAGGAAACCAAATTCAAGAAGCAGGCTGTCCCACTGATAACTTAAAAACAATTGGCCTGCACTGACGAAGGAAAGATAGCAGACAAAGCAGAGTAAGAGCATAAAGCTTTGACTGAATCCCAAAAAGGCCAAAGACGCGGCCGTCATTCCTATAAAACACACGGCTTTTAAAGCCAGGTCGGACGAGAAAAACCAAAACACGGAAGGAACGTGATAAAAACGCTCCGCTCGCATTTCTTTGTCCAAAAGATTTAAAAGGTGATCGATCGACAAAATTCCCTGGCGTCCGTACAAGCCTAAAAGCTGTGGCAGCAAAGATAAAAAGGCTATGAAATAACAAAGACTCAACGTCTTAGAAAATATCCAGCTTGAGATGTTGTAGTCTGTTAATAGCATAGATTTTTTTGATTACGCCTCGCCGATTTCAACCCAGGTAATTCCGTCGCCGCCGCTTTCCGGTGAGCCCGCTTTCCATTTCTTCACATAAATGGATCGTGACAAATAGGTGCGTACGGCTTTTTTCAAAGCTTCCGTGCCATGTCCATGGATGACTTTCAGGCGGTCTTCGCGCGATGTCGCCGCTTTGTCCAAAGCCACTTCCAGTTCGGACAACGCATCTTCAACGGTTTTTCCGCGCAGATCCAAAGTGCGATCTTCATCGGCTAAAGCCACGGTGAAAGAAGAACTTTGGCGGACCAACTGCGACGTCGGATTTTGCGGCTTGCCCGGAGGTTTTAAATCCTGCCAGTGAATTTGCAAACGAACAGAACCCGAAAGAATTAAAACTTCACCCTTGTTATTAGGCGTACTTTGCACTAAACCATCAGAGCTTAACGTCGGCACATAGACTTTAGAACCTGGGGGGAATTTTTTTGCGAACTCTTCCGCATTTTCCGGTGCTCCAGGCTGGGTCACAGGTTTGGCTTTCACAATTTCCGGAAGTTTATATTTAATTTCCTGCAAAGCGGTGTGGCGTTTGAAGGTTTCTGTGACCTTGGCTTGGGCAATGGCCTCTTCCACCTTGCGTTCGGCTTTTTTCAAAGTTCTTTGCAGCCACTCTTCCTTGTCTTTATTGAACTGCTCTAACAAACCTTCATATTTGCGCTTCATTTCCAGCGCTTTGTTGGTTTCTTTTTTTAGATGATCCTGAAGAAGGCCGATGTCCGATTTAAGTTGTTCAATCTGTTCTAAACCTTCAAGGCGCGCGCGCGTTGCCGGGGCCAGAACATCCAAGGCTCGCTGGACAATCGCTTGCGAGACGCCAACGCGTTTTGCGGTTTGGATTGCCAAAGAGTCACCGGGAATGCCCGCGATAAACTGATAAGTCGGGCGACCCGTTTTGGGATCATATTCCAGACTGCCGTTAAGCACGCGACTTTCTTCATCCCATCCGGATTTCAAAGGACCTAAGTGAGAGGTGATTACGGCAAAAACGTCATTGGTTGAAAAACTTTCGATAAAGCTTCGGGCCAGGGCGCTGCCTTCCTCGGGATCTGTTGAACCGCAGATTTCGTCAATCAGAATTAAATTTTCACGGCCCTTCATTGCGGCCGCTTTGCTCAGAATTTTTAAGTGAGCCGCAAACGTGCTGAGTTCTTCATCCACGCTTTGCGCGTCACCGATGCCAATCAGAATATCTTTGAAGAACGGAAGTTTTGAAGTTTCACTGGCACAAATAGGCAAACCACAGCGAGCCATTTGCGCCGCTAGGCCAATTGATTTCAACAAAACCGTCTTACCACCGGCATTGGGGCCCGATAGCAGCAAGATGCCTTTTTTACCCTCTAAAAGAACCGAGTTTGAAATCACTTTTTTGCCGGACAGTTGCAAAAGCGGATGGCGTGCTTCGATCAGTTCCAGAGAGTCGATCGAAAACTCAATCGGGTGCGCTTCGATCAGTGTCGAAAACTGCGCCTGCGAAAAACGCACGTCAGCTTCTTCCAGCAATTCGCGCGTCACTTCAATCTCGCCGGCCTTTGCGGAAAGATATCTGGACAGCTCGGTAAGAAGTCTTTCGATTTCATCTTCAATTTCCACTTCGATCTGACGCAGCCGATTGTTGGTCGGGATAACACTTTCAGGTTCCATAAAGACGGTTTGTTTCGTCTGAGAAGAACCATGGATCACTCCCGGCAGATGATGTTGCATACCACTGCGAACCGGCAGCACCCAGCGGCCGTCACGAGTGGTCACGTATTTGTCCTGCAGAACGTTTTCCATCTGATGAGCTTTGACCAAGCGATCTAGCGTCGTTTGGACTTCGCGAGCCAGGCGTTCTTTTTCTTTGTAAAGGCGATAAAGAGTTTCGCTGGCGTCGGCACGAATTTCCCCGCCCGGGGTTAGAATCTGATCGATGGCAGAAAGGGGCTCGTCGGCTTTCATCAAGCTTTGCGCCAGTTTTCGTGCCCAGGCATTTTCAATCGGGGACAGAGCTTCTTTGAGCGCTAAAGCTTCCAAACAAAAACTGCGCACGTCTTTGATCTCAAGTGTTTTTAAGACGGCTTGTTTTTTCAGGCGGGTGATCCACGTCGAATACAGATCCAGGCTTTGCATAAAAGGGCGCACGCCTTGATTTAAGACTTCTGTGGCATCAGCAATTTCCTGAAAACTTGCATAGGCCTGTTCTTTAGACGTCAAAGGTTTGGTTTCCATGACGGCTTCGCGGCCCGCTTCGCTTGTGGCATGCGAGCGAATTTTTTCTAAAATTTCAATCCAATCAAGAACGACGAGATCTTGCATGAAGAGCTCCTTGAGTAATCAGCGTCACCAGAACAAGCAGTAAAAGAACCCAGTCCCAGTGGCCCCATTGTGTGTAGAAAGTCAGCGGCGAATTATGTAAATACTTTATCACGAACTGCCCACTCCATTCTTGATGAAGAGGCGATTTTTGTAGAACATCACCATTGGCAAGAACCGCCGTGCTGATTCCCGTATTGGTCGAACGCACCAAAGGACGTCTGACTTCAATTCCCCGCGCCAGGGTCATGTAAAGATGTTGATAAGGTTCAGCGTGATCGCCGAACCAAGAGTCATTCGTGACATTCACCAGAATGTCAGCGCCTTTTTTGGCAAGACCGCGGGAAAATTCGGGGTAAAGTCCTTCATAACAAATTTGACCTCCCCAGCGAATGGCCTCGTGGCGATAGTTCCAAGTCATGATTTCCGGGCCGTTCCCGCGGCCGAAGTTGGAAACGAAAGGTAAAAGTTTTAATAGAAACGGGAAGCGCTCGCTGAACGGAAGGTACTCGCCAAAGGCCAGCAGCTCTGTTTTGCGATAGGGTTTATCCAAATTATTGGTTTGGGCATCGACAATAAAAAGACCGTTGAAAGTGGACGTATCTACTTTCTCGTCGGTTTTTTCGTCTTTGGAGTAGGCCCCTGTGATCAGGGGTTTTCCGAACTGCATAAGGCCTTGTTTCAGAATTTCCGTGTGCTTTCGTCCCAGAAGATGTTGATCCAGGTAGTCAGGGAATGCCGTCTCGGGCCAAACAAAGATGTCGGTGCCGGGAAAGCGTTGATGAGCTTCCGCTGTCAGACTGACAAACTTATTCGTGATGGCTTCCTGATAGCCCTTGCCTTGCTCGGCATAGACTTTTTCCAGATTGCCGATGTTGGCCTGCACGATGGTGGCTTTGATTTCTCGGTCAAAGCGATTCCATTCTTTTCCATGGAAGTGACCGATACCTACCAATGCCGCAAAGGATAAAGTAAGAAAACTTAATTGGGTCAGCGCCTTTTTGACAAAATTCTGCTTAAGCCAGATGTATCCCACCCAGGCATTGAAAAGCAGAACGATCGAGGAAAGTCCCAAAAAACCCACGATGTCAGCCAGTTGATAAGTGGGAATTTTCGCCCAGAAAAACGTATAACCCAGATTCCAGTCAAAAATGACCGGCCAGACTCGCTCTAGCAAGGACTGCAAAATAGCGATGATAAAAAGGCTGGGACCGGCGTTCAGTTTGAACTTCAGGCGAAGCCAAGTCCCTGCGGCAACCGCGACTGGAATGTAGAGATGCATGAACGCACAAAAAAGTAGCAGGGCCACGACAGAAAGTGACCAAGGAATTTGCCCGAATTCATGGGCGGTGTAGGCGATCCAGTGAAACCCGATGAGGCTCAATAGGAATTGAGTCACCCACGCTGCCCAGAAGGAGTTCTTCACCGACTTGCTATCTTCGGTCGCATAAAGCCAAAGCGGAGTGTAACAAAAGATCAAAGCCCACGGGGGAAAGGGAATGTAGCTTGTGCCGACAAGAATGCCCGACAGAATCGCCCAACGAAATTCATAGGCTTTCTGCTTGAAAAATTGAATCGTTCTCTTCATCATGGTATTAGTAACACAAAGAGTGAGTGAGTCCACTGTGAATTTATCAACGAAATTGAAAATCCGATGTCCCTCTTGCGCGAAACTTTACGAAGTTTCGAGTGACGATATTCATTCGGAAACGCCACTTTTTCAGTGCATTTCTTGCGAGACGCGATTCAGTTTCGAATATCCGCCATCGGACGTTAACAATGTCCTGTGTTTTGCAGTGACGACGTCGGCTCCCGAGGCATCGCTGGCAGAGGAAAGAGTGGCCGCTAGTGCCGCTCAGCATCAGGAGTCTTTTTCTGTCGAGCCCGGCTCGCAGGAAATGAAGTCCTGCCCGAAGTGCGGGGCCTTAAACGGGCGTCGCGCAAAAGAGTGTTATTCATGTCATGTTCTTTTTGAACGCTTAGAGGGCCTGCCTAAAGACCCAAGTCTGAAAGCTCAGCCCAGCTTGGTGCGCAAGTGGAAGAACCTGGTTGAAAATTTTGAAAACGCCGAATTGCATGATGAATTTATTCGCGCCTGTCATGAGCTGGATGCGCTTCGCTTTGCTACGTTGAAGTATGAAGAGCTGAAGGCGGCTCAGGGCGGGGATCCCCAATGTGATGCGATGATTGCGCGAATCAACAGTTTGATGATGGTTGGTCTTGCGCAAAAGCCGGTCTCTTCGGCAAAAGCTCAGAACCCAGCGCGTCCGAAATGGCAAAAGTACATGTACTGGGGGCCTTTCGGTCTGAGTGCCTTTTTGATTTTGTTGGGAATGATCAATCTTGGCCATCGCAATCTTATCGGTGTCGGCGTAGCCTTGGCTTTTATGTCGGCGGGATTGATGATCATGATTCGTGGAAAGATCTCTCTTTCCGATTTCGTTGATTGATATCGAGTCGGGAAGGGTTAAAACCCTTCCGTCCCTTGTTTGGTACCCAGTTTTGATGGACGGGCTTTCGGGCCGATGGCATCGATCAGAGATCTGCCGAACTGGCTCATCTCTTTCGCTGTGGGATCAATGCCTTCTTCAATATCGCGGTTTCTTTTTTCATTCGGGTCGGCTGTGAAAAGCTTCATGTTTTGTGTGTTCACTGCGACAACGCCCGTGGCCGAAACTCCCTGATCTAAGATCGTCAGTGCTTTATATAAATTCAACTGACGGGATGTTCTGGTTTTTGAAGCCAGTTGTGATTGGGCATCGCCCGTGGCCAGAATATACTTTTTCACATCTTCCGCTTTGAAAGATTGTTTGTGGGCCATGGTCAAAGCAGCAGCTCCCGTGACAAAGGCGGTGGCCTGGGAAGTTCCCGTCATATAGCCGTAAGCGTTTCCGGGAAGACAAGAAAGAATGTTCTGTCCTGGAGCTGCGATATCGACAGTTTCAACACCATAGTTTGAAGACGCCAAGACCTGGGTTGATGGGTCAATCGCGGTGACGGAAATAATGTTTTTCAATTTGTAGTCCGCGGGGTAGTAGTGAAACTGGTCTGAGTTGGAGCGTTCATTCCCCGCCGCCGCGACAAAAAGAATTCCCTTTTTTTCCGCTTCAGCAACGGCATCGTATTCCTCTTGAGAAAACTCGGTGCCCCCACCTGAATAGTTGATGATATGGGCGCCCATTTTGACGGCATAGCGAATAGAAGCCACTGTGTTTTTTAAGTTGTCTGTGCCTGGGACTTTCGGATCGTAATACTTCAGAATCATCAAACTGACTTCCGGGGAGATCCCGGTGATGCCTTTATTATTTCCAGCTTCGGCCCCGATGATACCTGCGATGTGCGTACCGTGACCGTGATTGTCATCAAGCTTGTTATTGTTAGAGACGAAATTCCATCCGTAAACGTCATCAACGAAGCCGTTGCCGTCGTCATCGATGCCATTGGTGGCTTTGTCGCGGCCTTTGGAATCCACGCCAGTTTCACCCGGATTCTTCCAAAGATTGCCCTTCAGATCTTCATGCTTCACATCAATGCCCGTATCAATCACGGCGACGACAATATCACGACTGCCTTTGGTCACAGACCAGGCGCGGGCGGCATCGGATTTTTTCAAACCCCAGGCTTGGCTGATCGCGGGATCATTGAAGAGGGCGCTGGGCTCGTCTTCGACCTTGTCCGTTTTGGATGTAATGAATGAGTTTTCGAAAAGACGATCGCCGTCTTTTTTGCTGGAACTTTGGGTGCGGGAAGGGGCGTTTTCTTCAAGTGAATAAAGGTAGAAACCCAATCCACCAAAGAACAATAAACCGACACAACATGCTGCAATCCACACTTTGCGAGAAAACATGAATGTTCCCCTTTCTAGACTAAAACTTATCGGAGTTTTCCTAGCGGGGCATAAGGGAACCTTGGTCCTGTATCAATTTAAGACGGGAATGCCGATAATGAAGTGACGACAAGGACTTAGCGGCAAGAGTGACCCGAGTTGCTGAGAAGTCCTCTCAGATTAAAGACAGAAAGCGTGATGCCGAAGAGGTGAATATGAAAAAGTCTATTCTCATTTCTTTGTTGGTTTTCGCAGGGTGCAGTCAAAAAGTGGGCTCGGGTGAATTGGATTTGGGCAGTCTCAGTGAAGACAGCACTTATCATTTGCAGACGGAAAGTAGCGAATCGGCAGGCCACTTCAACTATGTTCAGATGGAGCTAAAGGCCGACGGGACTTTCACGCAATCTGAAGCCGAGTGGTCCGCACCGAGCAGTGGCAAGAAGTGCCTGTTGACGGGGTCTTGGACGGTGCCGGTGACCGCGCCGACAAGTGAGGTTGGCAATGAACTTGTTCTGACTGTAACCCATGTCAACGGCGGAGCTTTAGGGACACCGCTAGAGAAACGTTATGAGTTGAAAGAGTTGACGTCGGATACTTTGAAAGTCGTTTATACGGCGGACTCTGACGAGGTGGATATGACCAATGTGAATGACGTCACTTATCCAGAGTATGAAGCCACAACGCCGACAAGTTTTGTCGATGATTCCTTTTGCAATCGTTAGTTTTAGATCAAATAAAAATAGAAACTGATCCAGGAGTCTGGTTGTAGCGCGGGGGATTTAGTGCGGAGGAAATACTTTATCGGTGCTCCGTTCAGCACGGCCTCCTGTCTCAGCCACCGCCGGGCTGTCCCGAGTTTAACACTCGGGATTTTTTATTGTTAAAGCTGCTGACTGATGCTTTCTTCTTTTACAATGTCTTTCTTTTTATTGGTCTTTAAAGAAAGAAGAGCCTCGGGGAAGGGAGTGCCTGAAGTCGTATTCAGAAGTCTTTGATAGAAGATGTAATTCCTCATCACCAACTTGATGTAAGCGCGGGTTTCTTCGTAAGGAACCTCTTCGATAAATTCGACCGAGTCCTCGCGGAAACGCGTTTTCAGCCAACCCCGAATGGCACTGTCATTGGCGTTGTAGCCTGATACGGCCAGAATAAATTGGTCATCATATTTTTTCATCAGTGACTGCAACTCAAAAGCGCCTAGCGGAATGTTGATTTCCGGTTTAAACAAGTCGTTCGCCTCTGCATATTCCAGTGAATTTCTTTTCGCCAATTGTTTGGCGACGCTGGGTAAAAGCTGCATCAAACCAAAGGCATCCACGGAACTGCGGGCCTCCGGATTGAAAGCAGATTCTTGGCGGATAATGGCATAGATAAATTCTTGTGGAGTGCCACTTTTATTCGCCGCCTGCGCAATGATTTCTGCAAACGGTTGGGGGAACAACAGGTCCGGATGGTCGTTAAGAAGACGATCCTTCACGGCCGGATCCAACGCTCCAATCGCTGAAAACAGCGGTAAATACAGGCCCGTTCGCGCATAACCGGAAGAAATAGCCAACCAGGTTTCTTCCGCACTGACCTTTTTCTTTTTCAAATCCTCAACGGCGATGTTTAAGACTTTTTCGGCGAAAGGTTTTTCACCCACAGAAATAAGCCACTCAGTCGTCAGGCGCATTTGCGGATCAAGTTCTGAAACCCCTAGAAGGCTCAGGCCTTCAAGTTCCTTGTTGTCCACTTTTAACGGCGCAAAATTTTGTTTTAATTCACGCACGGCCAGAACACCGTAATAACCCAAAGGATCGTCTTTGATCAGGCCTTGCAGTTCTTTTTCGGCATCAGAGTTCTGACCGATTTTTTCCAAAGAGCGCGCCAACCAGAAGCGGGCCCGGGACTTGTCGGCGGGATCTTTAACCAGGTCACGCATTTGTTCAAAACTGTTTTTAGCCTCAGTCCATTTTTCCAGCTTGTAGTAGTTCCAGGATTTTAACCACGCGATTTTATCACGCAAGCCGGGAAGGCTGACGGGTTGTTGATAGCTGGCTTCGAAGTACTCGAGCGCTTTGACGAAGTTGCCTTTTTCCTCATCGATGCGACCTTGGATAAAGTAAACCTCATCCATGGGATAGATACCGCGAAGCAAGCGATGGGTTTCGTTCAACACCTTCACCGCTTGGGATGTCTGATCCTCGGTCCAAAGAGTTTTTGCGAAAAGCACCTGGGCATCGTGATAGCGGGCGATGGCGCGACGGTCTTTCTTGTTTTTTTGAAACTGCTTCTTGGCCCAATTAACTAAATCTGCCGTGGCATTGATGTAGTCTGTGCGCCGTTGCGCGACTTTGTAGGTCTGACGGATGTTTTTTAAAGTTTGGAAGTATTCGTCGGGACCGGTTTGTTCTGAAGACAGAATTTTCTTGTAAGTTTTCAAAGCCTGATCGAAATCGCGGTGAAAACGATAGTCAGAAGCCACATTGCTCAGATCTTTTTCTGCAGGCAGGGGATTCAGACGGGGAGAATTTTTGTAGAGCGCCGCCTGAATTTGTTCGATGTCTTGTTTGGCATCGGATTTTTGCGCGGCCAAAAGCGCTTTGAGGTAATAGTCCTCTTTGTTCTTTTTATTGCTGTCCAGTCGGGCCTTTTCAACATAGGCCGACATATCGTCGCGAAGATCCGAAGTTTCCAGAGCTTCTTTCAACTTGATATCGACAAAGAGGTCCCGATACCACGGAACGATGCTGTTAGGCAGTGTCGCCAGCGCTGTGTCCTTAACGCAAACTTCGTAAGCGCGCAGAAGTGCCAGATCGTGCAAAGGGAAGTCTTGTTCAATAGAAAGGGCCTTGAAGCCTTCGCAAGCTTCTTGAGGTGCCGCTGTCTTCTTCGCCATCGCCAAAGTATAGGTTTTCCACCAACGGATATTATCTTCCTTGGCGCCGACTTCCAGTTTTTCCAAATCAGAAACAGAAGCTTTTTTCCATTTGCTGATGAAGTTAGGAATCGGTGGCGTGAGGCGTTTATCAATACGCGTGTCCAAACGTGAAGTTGTAGCGCAACCTAGGATGACGGAAAAGAATGAGAAGGCGAGAATTATTTTCGGCATAACCCGTTTAGGTTATGCCGAATTGTGGAATTTAACAACCCTGACGAGGACATCCGGTCATTTGACAAGATGCCGTCGGGTCGAGAGAGCCTTAGATGCGGCCGGATTGAAGAGCTTGAATACGAACTTCAAGAGGAGGATGCGTCATGAACAATTTAGCAAGTCCACCTTTGTCGCGGTTTGAAATCATCAAAGTCGCGGTCTGACCTTCTTCGGGAGGGATGGGAAGGTCATAAACAGAACGCAACTTTTGTAAGGCCGCAATCATGTTTTCGCGAGATGAGTACTTTGCACCGCCAGCATCGGCACGGAACTCACGACGGCGAGAGAAGTAATTCACGACGATTGAGCCCAACAATGTGAACGCGATGTCGCCTAGGATTGTCACCGCAAAGCGAACGATCTCGCGATAGCGTTCTTCGACATTGGAAGCGACCAGGTTCGCCAAAATACGAGAGAAGAACATCGCAAAGGCGTTCACGATACCTTGGATCAAAGTCATTGTGACCATGTCTCCGTTGGCAATGTGGGCCACTTCGTGCGCAAGCACGCCGTCGATCTCTTTTTCATTCATACGTTGCAAAAGACCCGTGGAAACCGCCACCAAAGAATTGGATTTGGAGGGTCCTGTCGCAAACGCGTTGATGTCGACAGATTCATAGATGCCGACTTCAGGCATTTTTGGAAGTTGAGCACGACGAGCAAAGTCGTGCACTTTATTAACTAAAGCACGAAGTTCTGGATTTTGGTTGTTAGGCTCGATGATTTTCACACCATGGAACATCTTCGCCATCCACTTTGACATCAGCAAAGAGATGAAGGCGCCGCCCATACCCCAGACCAAGCAGAAGGCCATCAAGAATGGGATGTAAGAGTTAAGACCTGCAAGACCAAGGAATCGGCTCACAAGAGACCAAACGATTCCGATCGTCACCATGACAAGGACGTTTGTAAGAACGAATAAACCGATACGTTTTAAAAATGCCATTTAAGTACACTCCTTCTAGAGTCACCATTAATAATGATAACTCTAAAAGGAATGTCAATGCCATCACATCACGTCGTGACGGGTTGTTTTTGATTCTTTTGACCAGTGCCGTTAGGGGTGGTGCTAAAATGGAACTTCAAAATATCTTTTTCCAGCTCCACATTCACTCGTCCGCCATCGACCAGGCGTCCAAAAAGTAGTTCGTCGACCAAGGCTTTTTTCAGATGCTCGTCTACCGCACGCGCTAAAGGACGGGCACCATAAACTTTGTCGTAGCCTTTTTTCATTAGCCACTTAATTACTTCTTGAGAAACATTCAGTTCTACTTTTTTCTCAAGAAGAGCCATTTTCAATTCATCGACAAATTTCTGGGTGATCTTCGTAATCATGTCCTCGCTGAGATCGCGGAAGGACACAACCGCGTCCAGACGATTGATGAATTCCGGCGAAAACGCTTTTTTGATCGCATCCATCGACAAAGAGCTGCGACTGTCTTCGACCATGCCGATCGTGCCCCGAGAAGTTTCCAAAGCTCCCGCATTGGAAGTCATCACCAGGATGACGTTTTTAAAGTCAGCCACGCGGCCGTTGCTGTCAGTCAGGCGGCCCGCATCCATGACTTGCAGAAGGATGTTGGTGACATCGGGATGCGCTTTTTCAATTTCGTCCAGCAAAAAAACACCGTAAGGATTCTTCGTCACGGATTCGGTCAAAAGACCGCCTTCCTCGTAGCCCACGTATCCCGGAGGTGCACCGACCAAACGGGCCACGGCATGTTTTTCCATGTACTCGGACATATCGAAGCGTTCAAAGTGAACACCTAAAATCTGCGCCAGCTGACGACACACTTCGGTTTTACCGACACCCGTAGGGCCGGTGAAAAGAAAGCTGCCAATCGGTTTGTTGGGACGACCCAACCCGCTGCGCGAGAACTTGATACTCGCGACCAGACGATCGATCGCTTCGTCTTGACCAAAAATAAGAGCTTTCAGTTTTTTATCCAGATCACGAAGCTGAGTTTTTTCGCTTGAAGAGATGCTGGCAATCGGCAGCCCCGTCATCTTTGCGATCACTTCTTCGATTTGCGGGGCATCGATCTTCACTTCTTCGGCATGTTCAAACTTCAAACGGAAGTGCGCACCAGCCTCGTCTAAGACGTCGATGGCCTTGTCGGGCAAAAGTTTTCCATGAATGTGTTTTTGCGACAGCTCCACGGCGGCACGCAAAGCTTCTTCCGTGTATTGAACTGCATGAAACTCTTCATAGGATTTGCGAAGCCCGCGAAGAATCTTGATGGTGTCTTCATTCGAAGGTTCGGCGATATCGATTTTTTGAAAGCGTCTGTTCAAAGCACGATCTTTTTCAAAATACTGTCGGTATTCCACATGCGTGGTGGAACCGATGCAACTGATGTCACCGCTTGCCAAAGCAGGTTTCAATAAATTTGAGGCATCCATCGAACCGCCGCTGGTCGCACCCGCGCCCACGATCGTGTGAATTTCATCGATGAAAAGAATAGCGCCGGGACGTTTTCCGATGTCTTTAACAACCGCTTTCAAGCGACCTTCGAAGTCTCCTCGGAATTTGGTTCCTGCCAATAAACCACCCAGATCTAAAGAATAGATCACGGCATTTTTAAGTTTCTCGGGAACATTTCCTTGGACGATTTTTTGTGCAAGTCCTTCGGCAATTGCGGTTTTACCCACGCCGGGTTCGCCGATCAAAAGAGGATTGTTTTTCGTGCGTCGGCACAGAACTTGGATCGTTCTTTCGATGACGTCCTCGCGACCGATCAGCGGGTCGAGCTTACCCAGTTTGGCTTTGTCATTGAGGTTCACGCAGAAACTTTCAAGAGGCGAGTTGCGACCCTCCTCATAAGATTCTCCCTGATATTCACCGGCACGGGGAGCTGCTGAAGGGGGGATGTCGTGATCCTTCCCATCTTTTGTGATCCCATGGGAAATGTAATTGATGATATCAAACTGAGTAAGGCCTTGTCGGGCCAGTGCAAAGGTCGCGTGCGAGTCCTGCTCATAGAATAAAGACACTAACAAGCTGCCTTCGCTGATCTGATTGCGGCCAGCGCTTTTCATTTGAATGGCAGCGCGCTGGATCAAGCGATGACAGGCCAACGTGAATTCGGGAGTCCAGGAGTCAAAGCCTCCATAAGACGATAACTGGTCGTCAGTGATTTGAGGAATTCCAGCCTTTAAATGATCGCGCAGATCCTGACGAAGTTTTTGCACGTTGACCGCGCAAGCCTCGAGGATTTCCACCATTAAAGGAGATTCAGTGAGCACTAAAAGAATATGCTCTAAGGTCACAAATTCGTGATGGTGGCGTTTGGCGAGTTCTGTGGCTTCGGCGAGCTTCCGCTCAAGTTCGCGGCTCATCATGCTTCCTCCTCCAGTGTGCTTTTTAGGGGATACTGATTCAGTTGCGCGAATTGATTGACTTGCATCACTTTCATTTCGGCAATCTCCAGCGAGTAGACCCCGGCGACACCTGCACCCTTCTTATGTACATCTAACATGATTTGCGTCGCTTGCTCTTCTGTTTTTGCAAAAAAACGACGCAATACAAGAACCACAAAGTCCATCGGTGTGTAATCATCATTAAGAAGAATCACTTTATACATCTTCGGAGTGTCTAGTTTTGGGACGAGCTGGACGCCCGCTTCTCCCTCTGTATTCGAGAATGGATACTTACTGCCGTTATTGTTGTCGTTGTTTCCCATACTCATGAGTCTACTACCTCTCGACTCAATTTGAGCACTCTTTAAGACTTGGCAAGTCGGGGGTCTAAAGAAAGCTGGTTGTTAGTCGAGATTTGCCTCTGAAAAATGAGCGAAGCACAGTTGCAAAATTGTCGGGTCGGATTCGAGACACTGGCTTGCATTCAGCATTTAATTTTGACACACTTATGTGGGTAAGCAGAATTAAAGAACCATGGAGGTCTTAATGTTGTTCTCTTCTAAAAATTCTCAACGCGGTTTCTCGCTCGTTGAGTTGATGGTTGTGGTGGCAATCATCGGTATCCTGGCTGCAATCGCAGTCCCATCTGTAAATAAATACATGGCAAAAGCACGCCAATCTGAAGCTAAGACAAACTTGTCTTCATTGTATACTGCGGAAAAAGCTTTCTATGCAGAATATAACACTTATGACAGCCGTTTCGCTGCTATCGGATACACTCCGGAAGGTTCGCTTCGTTATAATATTGGATTCTCTGCAGCAGGGCAGATTGCGGGTGTAGCTAATGGTTACTCTGGAACTCCGGCGAATGATTACTATTCTGCGGGTGGGCCGGGAACTGCTTACTGCGGCGCTAACGGTGTGTTTGCTCGTGGCTGTACGATGTTAAATGGTGCGACTGGTGCTCAGCCACCGGCGATCACGGACAGTATTTGTTCATTAAGCTCCAGTGGTGTAGCTGCGAACTGCGTTACGCGAGTTGACAGCTTTCAAGCTGGCGCAGCTGCCGTTATTCAAACTAGTGCGACTGATGACCGTTGGGCTATCGACAGCTCTAAAGTTATCCGCAATACACAGATCGGTATTCAATAGTTAATGAAGACCTCAGTTGAAAGTTCTTACAACTTCAACATCAGAAAAATCCCCAGTATTCTACTGGGGATTTTTGCTTTTACGGTCCTCATCTTATCGCAATTGTTTGCGACCAGCTCCCTTAAAAACGAGCGGGCTTTGATTGCGCCGCCACCCCAGCTTCAGCATTTTACCTTTGGTTATAGCGAATCCATGGCGGATCTTTTTTGGATTCGGGCCGTGCAGGATTTTGATTATTGTGATCAAAAAATTGCAGAAAATGTGTGTCGCAATAACTCATGGCTTTTTAAGATGCTCGATACGATCACAAATCTCGCGCCGAAGTTTCGGACTCCCTACGCAGCAGGAGCATTAGCGTTGACGGTCATTATCACGGACGTTGACGGGGCGACGAAGATTTTTGAAAAAGGTGTTAAAGAATTTCCCCATGACTGGAAAATTTCCTACCGGGCCGCTTATCACTATCTTTACGAAGTGAAGAATCCGCAACGAGCCGCTGAGCTTCTTATTCAGGCCGGAAAAAACGGCGCGCCACCTTGGGTTTTCACTCTTGCGGGAAGGCTGTACTCGGATGCGGGAAATACGGAGCTGGCCGAAGCTCTTCTTCAGGAAATGAAGGACACGCAGCAAGATCCAGCGCTGATTAAACGTCTGGAAGACAAAATCCTCTCGATCAAAGCCTCTGCCAAGTAAGAAGCATTGCGTCCAATGGCCTTTTAGGGCCTAAGCTTGACGGATACTCATTCGGCACCATATTTTGATTTGCACTGCACATTCAATAATTTAGGACACGAAAAACGAAAATGGCTCAAAGAGACTACTACGAAATTTTAGGCGTTGCCCGCGAAGCAGACCAAGACACGATAAAAAAAGCTTATCGTAAATTGGCGATGCAGTTACATCCTGATAAAAATCCAGGCAACAAAGAAGCCGAAGACAAATTTAAAGAGGCCGCAGGAGCTTACGAAGTTCTGAGTGATCCAGATAAGCGCGCCAAGTACGATCGTTTTGGTCACGATGCTTTCACCGGCCGTGGTGGTGGTGGTGGCGGTGCAGGATTCACTGACGTCGAAGACATCTTTTCGCATTTCGGTGATATCTTTGGCGACTTCTTTGGTGGCGGTATGGGCGGTCAGCAGCGCCAACGCCGCGACAAAAATGCGCCCCGCCGGGGGGCCGACTTAAGATACGTGACGGAAGTGACTTTGAAAGATGTCATCACCGGATTAGAAAAAGAAATCGAGTTCGACACGGACAAAAACTGTGATGACTGCAAAGGCACGGGCGCAGAAAAAGGTTCACAGGTCACGACCTGTACTATGTGCGGAGGTTCGGGCCAAGTCGTTCGCTCTCAAGGTTTCTTTGCAATGGCATCTACCTGTCCGCAATGTCAGGGACAAGGAACAACAATCAAAAATCCTTGTAAGTCCTGCAAAGGAAAAGGTCGCGTCGCTGAACATCGCAAAATCCGCTTAAATATTCCGGCCGGTGTCGACACGGGCACAAGACTGCGTGTGGCGACGGAAGGCGAGGGCGGCTACATGGGTGGCCCTGCCGGGGATCTTTACGTTGAAATCCGAGTGAAGCCCCACAATCATTTCGAACGACGCGGGGATGATTTGGTGGCAGAGCTTTCTGTGCCTTATGTGCAAATGCTTTTGGGTGCTGAAATTGATGTTCCGACGGTTACGGGAAAAACCACCGTCGAAGTTCCTAAAGGTTCTCATCCCGGCGACACAGTGAAAGTTCCCGGAGAAGGTCTGCCATCATTGCGTGGCAATCGTCGCGGTGACATTTACTTCCACATCAATGTGCAGTTGCCTGACAAGATTAACAAAGACGAAGAAAAACTTCTGCGTGAAATCGCCAAGGCCCGCGGGTTGAAAGTATCCCCGGAAAGTGGTGGTCTTTTTGGAAGAAAAAAATAAACGTCAGAAAGACTCTTTCCGATACCAGATCGGCTTGCACGTCCCATGATTGGTTCCCTCATGCGAGCAAGCCGTCAGGCCCACGACTAAATCCATTTCCGCCAGAAACAAAATGGAGTCCCCGGCTTTGGCTTTGGGGCACTCAATCGTGACCCCACCTGTTCCGTCCACAGTGACGTTCATAAAAATATTGAACGTCGTGGAAATCTGATCTTCATGTATGCCGAACTCAGCCAGATTTTTCGCCAGGTTTTCATGGCAGCTAGGGTGATAGTCGTTGTTGCCCGCCACGATTTGAAACATGCGCAGACTGCACGGGGTCATTAAAAAATCATGGCGGCCGCAACTGTCTCCCAAAATGGTCAGCATCGGATTGCTGCGATTGGAGTAAAGATGATGGCCTTCAGTTAGGTATATGGTCTCTGCCCAATCTATTGAGCGGCCCGCGGAAAGGCTTTCCCACAAATCCCGCGCATTGAAACAAAAAAGATCGGCGACTTGATGATCTTCCGGCGTCGTCACCCGCAAAAGTTCACCTTGCCGTAAAAGAAAAGCCGCACCGGTTTGCGCGGGAAGAATGCAATAGGTTTTTTCTAAGGCTTCAGGCACGGAACCACGCCTTTTTCGCAAGTCCGAGAAGGCCTTTGGTGAAAGGACACTGCCAATCAGACGGGTTGTTTCGTCCCGAAAACTGAATCGCTTCCCAGACGTCGTTGTGTTGCGCTGCCATCGGATTGACCGACCCCTGAAAGCGTTCGTCGCGTTGGCGATTGATTTGAATCATAGATTGATAAAGTCCTTGCTCTTGAAGCTCATGAAACTGACTGTAAAGATTGAATACCAACGCCGGATAGGGCAGACGTCGGGACAGGCGACTGCTTTGGGAATGCAAACCCACGACAAAATAGGCACTGCCGTCTAAGCTAAAGCAAAAGTTCTTGTCGGCGGGATCGTCGCTGAAGGCGGGGTCCCAGCCGCCGACAATGTCACTGTGGTCCCACATGGCGGAAAGTTCTCGCCATAGCTTGTCTTCGAAGTCCTCTTCGTTGGTAACGATGTCTTCGGGAAAAGCAGCGAAATAGGTGAGGTTTTGAATCTTCTGTGATCGTTGTCGCTCTTTAAATTCGATCAGATTCTTCGCTAAAGATCGCGCGCTGAGGCCGCTGCCGAACTCTGTATAGATGTCACAGATCAGCTCTTTTTTGAACAGAGCCTGAACTGCAGCGATGCAGGGGTAGTTCTTTTGCGAGATCAAAGTGTGAATGTCCGATTCGACCTGAGAAATGTCCATGGACTATGCTTAGACGAAAGGCCTTAGCGCTACAATGAGAGCCTCTATGTGTTTTACCACTGATTGCGCGTTGGAAATTTACGTGGTGGACTCGGTAATCCTGATTTTTATTGGGAATCCGCTTTGGGCGCGGCCGAAAGGATATTTTCATTCGGTATTTCCGAAGTACTCACCGCACTTTCTTTTTCGTCTTGAACTTCTTCTTGTTCAGATTCTTGTTTTTCTGCGCGAAGTTCGGCTTGGGCCAGGCCGATCACAAGAAGTGAAGATACAAGGGCTGCTGCCATCTTAAAACTGAAGTGTGTCATAAGCTTGAGTTCCTCCAGAACAGTTTGCTTGAATCGCTGAAGTAGGGTAACCGAAAGAAGTAAAAATCTTATGAATATGGCATTTAAATTCTTTAATACCGGTGCTGCAAAATAAGGCAGAAATTGAGGCCCCGGCGTTGAAGGGTTTGCGCCGAGGCCTGAGGGGCTTCGTTTCCTGTTTTTTTAAGAGAGGAGCGAAGAGCCCATCATGCCCGCCGCTGCTCCATAACACGAGTTAAATATCCGTAAGATATTGAAATTATTCGTTAAAAATTTGTCATAAAAATTTACAAGGGCCAGCTTGACGAATGCGAAGTCCGACCCACATTTAAATTGCTATAAGCAGTTAATTTTTAAGGAGAATTAGTATGGGTAAAATAATAGGTATCGACTTAGGAACGACGAACTCATGCGTCGCGATCATGGAAGGCGGCGAGCCCAAAGTGCTTGTGAATGAAGAGGGCGCTCGTACTACTCCTTCAGTGGTCGCTTACACGAAGGATGGCGATCGTTTGGTCGGTCAAATCGCTAAGCGTCAGGCCGTAACAAATCCTGAAAACACGATTTATTCTGCGAAACGTTTCATCGGTCGCAGATTTGAAGAAGTTCAAGAGGAAATCAAACTTGTTCCTTACACTGTTGTTGGTAAAGGCAATGACTGTGCTTTCAAAGTTCAAGGCAAACAGGTTTCTCCCGAGGAAATCGGTGCTGCCGTTCTTGCGAAACTAAAAAAGGTCGCAGAGGACTATCTCGGTGAGCCGGTCACTGAAGCTGTTGTGACAGTTCCAGCTTACTTCAACGATGCGCAAAGACAGGCGACAAAAGACGCCGGTCGCATCGCGGGTCTTGAAATCAAACGTATCATCAACGAACCCACGGCCGCAGCCTTGGCTTACGGCATGGAAAGAAAGAAAGACGAAAAAATCGCTATCTACGACTTCGGTGGTGGTACATTCGATATTTCTATCTTGGAGGTCGGTGATGGAGTTGTGGAAGTTCGCGCTACTAATGGGGACACTCATTTGGGTGGCGATAACTTTGACACCGTAATTTTAGAATGGTTGATCTCAGAATTTAAAAAAGATCAGGCCATCGATCTTAAAAACGACAAAATGGCTTTGCAACGTCTGAAAGAAGCGGCAGAGAAAGCGAAAATCGAACTTTCTTCCGCTCAGGAAACTGAAATCAATCTTCCGTTCATCACGGCAGACCAATCAGGTCCTAAGCATTTGCAAACTCGTTTAACTCGCGCAAAATTCGATCAGATGACCGAAGATCTAGTGAAGCGCTCGATGGAGCCTTGCCGTAAAGCTTTGGCGGATGCGGGCATGAAAGCTTCCGAGATCGACGAAGTGGTTTTGGTGGGTGGATCGACGCGTATCCCTTCTATCCAAAAAGCTGTGAAAGAATTCTTCGGCAAAGAACCAAACCGTACGGTGAACCCGGACGAAGTGGTCGCTGTAGGTGCGGCTGTTCAAGGTGGCGTTCTTACCGGTGATGTTAAAGACGTTCTTCTTCTTGACGTCACTCCACTAAGCCTTGGTATCGAGACTTTGGGCGGCGTGATGACGACTTTGATCGAAAGAAACTCGGCGATTCCTACGAAGAAATCTCAGGTGTTCTCTACTGCCGCTGATAATCAGCCAGCCGTAGACATCCACGTTCTTCAAGGTGAGCGCAAGATGGCTTCTGATAACAAAACACTAGGACGCTTTGAACTTGTGGGTATCCCACCAGCTCCACGCGGTGTTCCTCAAGTTGAAGTGACTTTTGATATCGACGCCAACGGTATCTTGCATGTCAGTGCGAAAGACATGTCTTCAGGCAAGACTCAACAGATCAAGATCACAGCGCAATCAGGTCTTTCTGAAGAAGAGATCAAGCGCGCGGTGAACGATGCTGAAGGCCATGCGGAAGAAGATAAACGTAAGGCCGAAGCGGCGACGCAAAGAAACAACTTGGACAACCTGGTTTATCAAACCGAGAAGTTGATCAAGGATTCCGGTTCTCAATTGCCTGAAGCCGAAGTGAAAGCAGCTAACGATGCAATCGCGGAAGCGAAGAAGGTGCTTGAGAACAAAGATGCTGAGGTCAGTGAGCTGAAAGCGCAATTCGAAAAACTTCAAGGCGTGACTCACAAAATGACTTCTGAGCTTTACAAAAAGCAAGGAGGCCAACCTGGCGCTGACGGATCTTCTGAAGCTGGCGGCGAAGCCAAAGCGGAAGAAAAAAGCGGCGACGATGTGATCGACGCTGACTATAAAGACGTCAACTAATCCTAGGGGTTTCTAACATAAAACTTAAAAGGCCTGTTCGAAAGAACAGGCCTTTTTTATTTACACTTTTTAAGTTCAACTACTGAGGTTTAAGAGGTGTTTTGATATAGCTGACACCGTTCGATTCTGCTGGCGGCAAGTGTCCCGCACGAATATTCACTTGCAGACTGGGAATTAAAAGTTTGGGCGCAGCCAACGTGCTATCCCGTTGTTTGCGAAATTGAACGAAGTCTTTTTCGCTGACGTGTCCTGCCAACTGAATATTCTTTTCCTTTTGTTCCGCCACCGAAGTCTGATAGCGCAGTTCTCGCCCTTGCGGCTGATAGTCGTGACCGACGAAAATACGAGTGGCGTCGGGGAGGGTATAGATTCTTTCAGTGATGGATTTGTAAAGCAGTTCAGCACTGCCATGCGGGAAGTCACAACGACCTGTTCCAGAGTCAGGCATAAAAATCGCGTCCCCAGAAAACAGAGCGTCGCCTATCAGATACGAAACGCAAGCCGGGGTGTGTCCGGGTGTCGCAAGAACTTTGATTTTCAAGGAACCAGCTTCCAGGATTTGTCCGTCTTTTAAAAGAACATCAAAATCTTTCCCCGTGGCATCAAGATCGGAAAGGTTGAAAAAGGCTTTAAATGTTTTTTGTACTTCGGTAATACGTTCGCAGATGGCGACCTTAACAGACGGGAAAACATTTTTAAAAAGTTGTGAACTAGAAAGATGGTCGGCATGCGCATGAGTTTCCAAAACGAAGTAAGGCTGAAGACGTTGTGCTTGCAAAAACTCCACGACGGGCTCCATGGCCTTTGTAGACAGTTTGCCTGTCGCCTGGTCGAAGTCCCAAACCGGATCGACGACAACAGCATCCTTTGATTGGGAATCATAGGCGACATAGGTCAATGTAAAGGTCCCAGGATCAAAAAAATGTTTTATTTGTAAATCCATACATCCTTACCAATCAAAAAGTAGTCTTTGCCAAGAATATCCCGAGGATGATCTTATAGTGAAGGATTTAGTAAAGGATTCGAAAAATGACGGAAGGTATTGCCTACGCTCTTGGTGGTGGAGCTTTGATTGGTCTTTCAGTATCGCTGCTGTTGATTTGCAATGGACGCGTGGCGGGAATTAGCGGTATCACGCACAGTTTTTTGACGGTCTCCGATGGAAGATTTTGGCGGGGGGCTTTTTTGCTCGGTTTATTGTTGGGGGGCTTCGTGATGGGGCATCTTCAGCCCTCATTCTTTGCAACTTCAGAAAAATCATGGTTGGTAATTTTAGTCGCGGGATTTCTTGTCGGTCTTGGCACCGTGATGGGCGGCGGTTGCACGAGTGGACACGGTATCTGTGGTCTTTCGCGTCTTTCGCCACGCTCGCTGGTTGCGACGATGTTATTTATGTTTTCCGGGATCGCGATAGCAACCCTTCTAAGATATGTGTGGGGATAAAATGAAAAGTACCATGGCGCTGCAAGGGCTCGTTGCTCTGTTGGTTGGTTTTCTTTTTTCCTTCGGACTGGCAGTCGCGGGAATGACTGATCCTGCGAAGGTTCTGGGCTTTTTGACGTGGGATAAGAATTGGGACCCGACGCTGCTTTTTGTGATGATGGGGGCGATTCCCGTTCATGCTTTTATTTATTATCTCGCGCGAAAAAGAACGTCTCCTTTGCTGGATTCACGATGGCATGTGCCGCAGTCAAAGCAGATCAATCGCGCTCTTGTTTTGGGCAGTCTTTTGTTTGGTTTGGGTTGGGGCTTAGCGGGGTACTGTCCCGGTCCAGTGATCACCTCTGTGGGTGCGGGATCGATGCAGGCTCTTGTCTTTGTAGCTGCCATGTTGGTGGGGATGAGTGCTCAGCGCTTTTTTAAATATGAATCCAAGTAACATTGCCGACGTGTAAAGTTTTGAGTCAAAGTTCAAGCCCCTGGGGCCAAGAAATTTTGCGCAGCAACTTTCTGTAATTATAAATTTGACCTCACTATTTGAAGGTTTACGATGAAAGGTGAGGTGAGTATGCATAAAGAACTTTATCCCATTCCCGCAGACGTCGCGAAACACGCCTGGATCAATGAAGCCAAGTACAAAGAGATGTACGAAAAATCCATTAAAGACCCTGAAGGATTTTGGGCGGAAGCCGCCGAGCGTTTAGACTGGTTTAAAAAGTGGGACAAGGTTAAAGAAACCAGCTTCAAGAAACCTGTCAGTATCAAATGGTTTCAAGGCGGAAAGCTCAATGTCTCTTATAACTGTATTGATAGGCACCTGAAAAAGAATGGCGACAAAGTCGCTTTGATCTGGGAAGGCGACAACCCGCAAACTCCCTCCAAAAAAATCACTTATAAAGAATTGCATCAGGAAGTTTGTCGTTTTGCGAACATCCTAAAGAGGATGGGCGTCAAAAAAGGCGACGTGGTCACGATCTATCTTCCGATGATTCCCGAAGCCGCCTATGCCATGTTGGCCTGCACTCGTCTGGGAGCTGTGCACTCGGTGATTTTCGGTGGCTTCGCATCGGACTCTATTGCGGACCGTCTTTTAGATGGTGAATCGAAATACATCGTTACAGCGGATGCGGGATTTCGTGGTGGTAAAACAATTGCCTTGAAAGAAAACATCGATAAAGCCCTGTTGCGCGCGCCGGTCGAAAAAGTGCTGGTTGTGAAATATGCGCAGACTGACATTCAGATGCAGCCCGGCCGAGATCTGTGGTTGCATGACGAAGTTAAGACGGTGAGCGATCAGTGTGAACCCGAACACATGGACGCGGAAGATCCTTTGTTTATTCTTTATACTTCGGGTTCCACAGGCAAACCTAAAGGTGTGCTGCATACCACGGGCGGATATCTGCTTTGGGCCAGCATCACTCACGAGTATGTTTTCGATTACCACGATAATGATATTTACTGGTGTTCGGCGGACATTGGTTGGGTCACGGGCCATAGCTACATGGTGTATGGGCCTTTAGCCAATGCGGCGACTTCGCTGATCTTCGAAGGTGTCCCGAATTATCCCACACCCTCGCGTTTCTGGGACGTGGTTGATAAACATCAAGTCTCGATTTTTTATACGTCTCCCACGGCTCTAAGATCCCTGATGCGGGAAGGGGATGCTTATGTCAAAAGTGCTTCGCGTAAAACGTTAAGAATTTTGGGAACTGTCGGCGAGCCGATCAACCCGGAAGCGTGGGCCTGGTATCACGAAGTTGTCGGCGAAGGCCGTTGCCCGATTGTGGATACTTGGTGGCAGACAGAAACCGGGGGGCACATGATCACGCCATTGCCGGGAGCCATCGCGACGAAGCCAGGTTCTGCGACTCTGCCATTTTTTGGTGTGCAGCCGAAGTTGCTGACCGTCGAGGGGAAAGAGATCAAAGAAGTTGAAGGCGAAGGTGTATTGGTGATTGCTGACTCTTGGCCGGGTCAGATGCGCACGGTGTATCGCAATCATGACCGCTTCGAAGAAACATATTTTTCGACTTATCCCGGTTATTACTTTTCAGGAGATGGATGTCGACGCGACAAAGACGGTTACTATTGGATTACCGGTCGGGTCGATGATGTGATCAATGTTTCAGGGCATCGTATCGGAACTGCGGAAATTGAATCGGCTCTTGTTGCGAATCCTCGTGTGGCGGAGGCCGCTGTCGTCGGTTATCCGCATGATATCAAAGGGCAGGGCATTTATGCCTTTGTCACCTTGAAAACAGGGGAGCAGCCCAGCGAGGAAATCCGCAAAGAACTTATCCAGACAGTCAGAAAAGAAATCGGTCCGATCGCCACCCCAGATCTGATTCAGTGGGCATTTCGTTTGCCAAAGACTCGTTCAGGGAAAATCATGCGTCGGATTCTACGGAAAATCGCGGAAAATCACCCAGATCAATTGGGCGATATCTCGACGCTTTCGGACCCTAGTGTCGTCCAAGAACTGGTGGACAACAGGCTGAATCGGTGATAGTTTTGCGCTCTGCATAAATGAGGATGTTCTATGAAAACGACACAATGGATGACTTTGGTTTTGATGGTTCTTGTTGCTGCATTCAGCCGCCTGATTCCTCACCCGTGGAATTTTACGGCGATCGGTGCGATGGCTCTTTTTGGCGGAACTTATTTCCCTTCTAAAAAACTGTCGATGGTAATTCCCTTGGCGGCACTTTTTATCAGCGACTTGGTGTTGGGTTTCCACACGACCATGCTTTACGTCTATGTCGGCTTTTTAGTGGCAGTGGTTTTAGGCTGGAATCTCCGAGAACAAAAGTCTGTCGTTCGCGTGGGAACGATGTCTTTGGTGACAAGCGCGGTTTTCTTCCTGATTTCTAATTTTGGCGTTTGGATGATGGAAGGTCTTTACGCCAAGAACCTGACCGGTTTGGTGTCTTGTTACGTAGCCGCAATTCCTTTCCTGGACAACCAGATCTTGGGAGACCTCTTCTTCTCAGCAGTTCTTTTTGGTGGCTACGAAGCTGTGAAAAAGTTTGCGCCTGATTTTGCGGTGCAAACTCAAGCCTAATCTCTAATCTATGGGAACACCCTGCAAGTGAGCTTGTTGGGTGTGTCGCAACAGAATCTTCTCCGTTAGAGCACAATCTTCCTCAATCAGCTCAATATTCTTTTAGACTCTCCGACAAGGCCATCGTGGTGGCTGAATGAAGAGTAAAACTCACATAGAAATTGAAGATCTGCCTTCTTATCTGCAGCTTCGGGTCCAAGGGGTCCTGGATGAGTACGCCGAGCTTCCTGTTGTCACAGTGGCGGAAAATCGGGATGTGCTTTTCGATCTTCAGGGTTTTCAGAGTATTAACTCCATGGGCATTCGACTTTGGATAGAGTGGCTTTCGGGGATGAAGTTTCGTTTGTTCTTCTTTCGTCATTGCCCCAAAGTTTTTATTGATCAGTTGAATAACGTTGTCGGCTTCATTCCTGAAAACTCCGTCATCGAGTCCTTTTACGTTCCCTATCATTCTCCAGTAACAGATGAGGAAGCCTCTATTCTGTTTCGTAAGGGGGATCACTTCATGAAGGGAAAAATTTTGGCGATGCCGGAAGTTCTGGATGTCAATTTTTCTCGTATGGAAATCGATGTTCTTCCCGAAAAATATTTACGTTTTTTGCCTCGTTTTGCCAGGTAGAATCAATCTGCCATTGCCTGGCGACGGCATTTCCGGGTAAAAGTCCCTATGGCATTGGACACCCCTGGATTCTCGCAAAAACAATTAGGTTTGCATCGCCCCATCTTGCAGGGGAAGGTGAACTTTCCGCTTTGTCTGGCACCGATGGTAGGCTTGACTCACGTGGCGTTGCGGGAAGTGATTCGTGATTATATGCCTGCAGATGCTTATACAATCTGGCCTACAGAAATGTTGAACTCTCGTCGCATTCCCAACGAGAATCTGGCGACGACTCCCGAGACCATGCGCGCGGCCCACGAAACCGGACTGGTTCCTCAAATTTTAGGCAACGAAGAAGTTCCCATCATGGAAAGTGTCAAACGTTTGATTGAGTGGGGAGCGGAAGCCATCGACATCAATATGGGCTGCCCGGTGCAGAAGGCCTTGAAGCACAATTACGGCGTGGCTTTGATGGGCGATCCGTCCTATGCGGCGGAAGTCGTGCGCATGACCGTCAAAAACGCGACGGTTCCCGTCAGTGTGAAGTTGCGTGCCGTGGGCAGTACGAAAGAGTTTGATGATCTTTTAAAGTTCGTCACAGGCCTGCGTGATTCAGGAGCGGCTTGGGTGTGTCTCCATCCCCGAACAGCGGAGCAAAAACGTCGTGGTTCTGCGGATTGGGAGCAAATCAAACAACTTCATAAAGCGGTCGATTTTCCTGTCATTGGCAACGGTGATATTCAAACAGCCGAGGACGCGGTGGCAATGTTACAGGAAACCGGTTGCGATATGGCGATGGCAGGACGCGCTTTAGCCGCACGTCCTTGGATGATGTGGCAACTTGGAGAAGACCTGGGTTTTGCCACGCCCCCGGGAAAAGAAGGACTGACGGCGCCTCGAACTTCGGAAGAAGAGGGGGCTGAATATGGAAAATGTCTTTTAAAATTAATTCAATTAAGTCGGCAGTACTTTGGCGATGATTTAGCGATGCGCAAAGTTCGCTTCTATGTCAGAACAACCAGCGTGTGGTTGCTTTTTGGTAATGCCCTTGTTGGCGTCTGTGCAAAGGCCCGCACCGTTGATGAAATGTTTGAGGGCGTGCGGAAGTTTTTCGAGGGCCCGGTTGAAATGAGCCCCCGAACTGAATTGCGCCAATAACTAAGGATAGCGTGGCGGAACAGGCGGATTCGGCGGACGAATCTCCTGCTGACCATAAGCTGAAAGATTCACTTTATAATTCTTGTCTGAAGTCCATACCAACAATGTTCCACTGGCATGGCCTGGAAAAGTATTCCAGTAAGTCACAAAAATCTGACAAGATTTTCCCGGTTTCAAAGAGGTCGGGCAGTTGTCTTTGGCGGAAAAGCCCATGCCCTGAATGTCCCAGACGATCTTCGTAAGGTCTTGCTCACCGGTGTTCTTCAGCTGCAGACTTCCACGGGCGACTCCGTTGTAGGGAGCTGAGCCTAAGCCCATGTAAATCACTTCGGTTTGATTGGCACCGACTTCCTGAGCCTGTGCGGAGACCGAGAAAACGACTGCGAGTACGAGTAAAAAAGTTTTCATTTTATTTTCCTTCCAGCAGGGGCTCGAGTTTGCCCTCTTCATCCAAGGCTTTAAGATCGGTGTATCCACCCACCAATTGGCCCTTGATAAGAATAATCGGGACTGTTCTCCAGCCTGTTTCATTTTTGATACGATCAATTTCTTCTTGCTTGCCGGTCAGGTCCACAAGTTCGTAATCAATACCTTTGCCATTTAAAAAATTAATGGCGCGGTCGCAATAAGGACAGGGATCTTTTTTATAAATAAGCACTTTAGCCATGATTCTTTTTGACATAGGCCTGTCGGGGAGACAAGGATTCTTCCTGTCATGCAGTGCTTACTTTGTCAGTCTCCAAACTCAAACTCTTTTAAAGTGGTCAAGAAGCCCGAACGCAGTTATTTTCACTGTGAGGATTGTGATTTTATCTTCATGAATCCCGCAGAGCGTCTGAGCGCGGTAGAAGAGAAACAAAGATACGATCTGCATCAGAATCAGGAAAGTGCGGGGTACCTGGCTTTCTTCGCGCCCCTCATTAAAGCCGTTGTCGATCACTTCCGCGCGGCTGGCGTGGAGAGCACTCAGTTGTCCAGTCTTGACTACGGGTGTGGACCGACCGCGATGTTAAGTGGGTTGTTGCAAGCAGAGGGTTTTGAAACTGCCAATTACGATTCTTTTTATTATCCAGAGACAGAGGTTTTTAAACGTACTTATCACCTAATCACCAGCACGGAAGTGTGGGAGCATCTTCATAATCCCAAAGAAGACATCGAGCGTATGTTGACGCTTCTCAAACCGGGTGGGATTTTGGCGGTCATGACTTCCGCTCACAAAGGTGAAGCCGCTTTTCATGATTGGCATTATCGTCGCGATCTCACCCATGTCGGTTTTTTCTCAGAACGAAGCATGCATTGGCTGACGGAACGATTCCGCTTACACACCGTGAAGATGAAGAGTCCTTATTTCATTTTTCAGAAGATGTTTTAAATCAAACAAATGTATAGGATGGCATTGATCTCAGAATGAGAATCTCTTGAACGAATCTTGATTGAATCCCAGAAAGCGCCGAAGAGTTAGTGGGAGTTTTTCTGGGATTTGTCAGCTTTTTTACTGTTCTGCTAGTTTCGTTGAGTTCTTTTGCTGTTTCAAGCAGTGAAAGCATTATCCTTTCGGTTGCGTGCAAAAAAAGACCTGAATGTGCAACGACCTACAAAGAACAAATTGAAAAAATAAAACTGTCTTGTGAAATGCAAGTGCAGTCTTTGAAGTGCGATGAACTGGCAAAAGAGCATGCGGACTGGGCGCCGTTGATGCGTCGTTGTGATTTGGACAGCTTGTGCAAACAGAACGATGAATATCTGCGCGAGCAGGGGATCGCGTGCCTGCGCGGATATAAAAACGCGATGGTCGATCTGGGCATATCTTTGAAGGATATGGCGGTTTCGCTAGGCGGCTTCATCGAAGACTCCTGGGAAAGCTTCAAAGCCAATAATAAAAAACGCAATGAGTTTATCCGCGAGTGCAACAAGAGTCTGGCCTGCAAGAAAGATCTTGTTAAAGATGACCATCGTTACAACAACCTCAGCGACGCCGATTTAGATAAATACACCGCTGCATTTTTGTATGTGCAGGCGCAAGATATGAAAGCCTATAAGGCTTCGATGGATCGGGTGCGCCCGAAGCCCTACGTGCCCCTTTCCGAGCGCATGAAGACGGACGATGTCGAAATTTCAGTAGAACAGCAGAATAAGCTCAATTCGCTGAAAAACATGGTGATGGAAAGTCTTCGTCAGCAATACCAACGCTACTCTTGTTACAACCCCTTGGCGCAGGAAGAGCTGGCGTGTTACGCCATCGGCAACGTGATCGACCCGTCCATTTTAGTTGGCGGCTATTTTATCAAAGGGGGCCGGGCGGCTCTGGCCGCTGGCAAAGGTCTTCGGGCTGAAAAGGTGGCGGTGGAAACTGCTGAAGCGGTGAAAGTGGCTGAGGCGGCGAAAACTTCAGAAGTCACCTCGGCGAAAACCTCGTCAAGCGGTGCGGTTTCTCAGACTCAGAAGGATGCCGACAATGCCGACATTGGCGCTCGGCGAAGAAAGTCAGACCGAGAGGTGCCAACGACAACCAGTTCGGCAAAGGCTTCTGCCGGATTCCATGATCGTGGAAGTTTGATCAAAAAGTATCTTGAATACTCGCCAACGACGGTCGCCCAGAACGAGAAGTGGATCGCCATGGCGAATTCCGGTAGCAAAAGCAAAGCTGTTTTCCTGGATGTTGAAAACTCGCAAATGAAAGTTCTGAACGACACCCTCAAAGATAAGAATCTAGTGACCAGTTTGACGAACTATCATAAGGATCTCTTAATCGGCAAAGTCAAAGCCTTGGAAAAAGAATATCCGGGCTTAGTGATTGATCCTTATTCGGACTTTAAGTCGATGCGTTTTGCCTTCAGCGGCAATGTCCCGAAAGATCTGGAAGCCAAACTGGCGAAAATATTTAAAGAGACCAACGCCGAATTCGATCTGCAGTTAAAAGAAAACGGAATCGTGCGTGCCGGAGCAGATTCTGACAAATGGTTTAGGGCGGGCCTGGGGCAGACCGCCGATCAATCCAATATCGCCGCCCGCTATTCGCGACAATTGGATGTCAACGATTTGCAGTCCTATGCCAAACCAGACCTCCAAAAAGCGATGGCGAAAAAGTTGTCTGATATCGAAGCGGATCGCCAAAATCTGCGCCAGTACTTTGGCAATACGAAGTTGGTTTCGGGACAAACTTTTGACACCGACGTGTATGACATTGTCAGAAAAGGCAACGGTGATACCGCCAAAATTTCCAAAGATCTGTCTATCCGTTTCGGGGCCGCTACCTTTGATGAAGTGCAGGTGAAGGTTTTGCAGCGTTATGTAAAGGCTGCGGATGAATTCTCTCCGGGACTGTATATTGCTCGTCGGGAAACGCCGCACTTCAATGACGCTGTGATGGGCGGTCTTTCTGCTGACATGATCGGCATGGGGGGCGCGAATTTAAAGGGAACGGCGGAAGCGTTGGCGGGAGCGAGCGATCTGGACAAAGTTTTAGAAAGCACGCGTCTGGCCGAAAAATCCGTCACGCAGCACTTCGTTGAGCAAAAGAAGGCCTTTCAGGATGTTATTCAGCGCTCCGTTGATCCGGGTAAACTGCAAACGGTCTGTTCCGGTGATGATTGTGTGGCCATCGCGACGAAACCCTTGTCGGCGAAGGATAAAGAAACCGTCTTGAGAAACTTAGCGGAAACAAAATATTCCGGAGCTTTCCGTCTTTCTTTTGTCTCTGACGGTGTCAAAGACGCTTCGGCGCGCAATATGTTGGCGACACATGGTGAGTCCGTGGAAAAAACTCTGCGCAAATCATTAAGCTCTTCGATGGAGCCCATAAAACTTAAAGGTTTAACCTTTGGCGTGGATATGCAAACCACGGATATCAACACGGGCGCGGTGAAACTTCTTATCGGCGAGGCTTCCTCGGTGCGACTTTCTGCGAATGAACGGGCGCAAATTCAAAAGGCTTTCAAAGAAGCTGTAGAGTCCTTAAATACCGAATTGCGTTCGCAAAGAACAAATGCCAGCTACTCGCCGGTTCATTAGGGCGCAGAACAGATGCGCTCAAGATGACTGAGAAATTCACTGGGCTTCTTAAGAATTTTTATTTCATCAAAGACCTGTTTGGCCTCGGCATTTTTTAAAGATAAAGCTTTAAGCCACTGTTTCGTGCGCGACACCGCAAAATAGTCGTTGATAAAAAGTGTGCTGGCCGCGAAGAACTGTGGCAGTAAGGGTTTAGCCCGTTGCCAGGTCATTTCCTCGACGGGTTCTTTAGACAGACTTTGTTTGATCTGCTGGAAGATGAACGGGTTGCTCATCACTCCGCGACCAATCATGTAGTCTTCACACTGTGTGACTTCAACACAGCGGTGGAAGTCCGAGACGTTCCAGATTTCACCGTTAGCGATGATTTTAAGTTTGGTCGCTTCTTTGATTTTAGGAATCCACTCCCAGTAGGCCGGCGGCTTGTAACCATCCGTCTTGGTTCGGCAGTGCACGGTCAGCCAGGTGGCGTTGGCCGCCTCGACGGCTTGGGCGATCTCAAGACATTTTGCCGGATCATCAAAACCCAGGCGAATTTTCGCGGTGACGGGAATATGTTCTGGGACGGCTTTGCGAACGGTGTCGACGATGGTGTGCACACGGTCGCAGGACTTCAACAAGCTGGCGCCGCCGTCGTGGCGATTCACTGTTTTTGCGGGACAACCAAAATTCAAATCAATTCCTAAGGCCCCCAGCTTGACGGCTCTTTGCGCATTGAGGGCTAAAGGTTCGGCATGGCCGCCAAGAAGTTGCACGAAAACAGGTGTGCCCCAGCGGGTGCGGGAATTGGTTTTTAGCTCGGGACAGTTTTTGTAAAAGACGCTCTCGGGGTGCAGGCGATCGGTGACCCGCAGAAACTCGGTCACACACTGATCCACACCACCAATTTGCGTTAAAGTGTCGCGCATCACCCAGTCAACGACACCTTCCATCGGAGCCAAAAACAGCTTCATCTTCTACAGGCCGCCCATTTTTTTAACGATCTCGAAATGTTTTTTGTCGACAGGTTGCACGGACAGACGTGAACCTTTCTGCAAGACAACCATCTCCGCCAGTTTCTCATTTTCGCGCAGGTCCGTCAGGCTGATGAAGTTTTTCAGTTTGGCCACGAACTCCACTTCCACGCAGAACCAGATTGGCTTTTCTTTGGTGGCCTTTGCATCGAAGTAATCTGATTTTTTGTCGAATTGAGTTTTATCCGCCGCCGCCGCTTTAGAAACCTTAGCAATGCCTGCCACGCCCGAGGGCTCGGCATTCGAATGATAGAACAAAACCAGATCTCCGACAGACATCTCTTTGGACATGAAATTGCGGGCTTGATAGTTGCGCACGCCTTCCCACCAGGTCGTTTTATCTTTTTGAAGAGTGTCGATGGAGTAGACGTCCGGTTCTGATTTCATCAACCAGTATTTCATTTTGTTTTCTCCGCTTTGATTTTGCCGGATTTAAAAAACCATTCTCCCGCTTGTTTGCGGAAGGTGCTGACTTCGTGATGAACATAGTCTTCGTCATCCACCGTGTAAAAGGCTTTAAATTCAACCGTGCCCTTGGTGCCTTTTTCTTCGGACTTGATGATTTCCAGCTTTTGGAACTGCGCGCGCTCGGCCCATTCGCGGTTGGCGTCCTCATCGATGCTGTCTAAAGTTTGTGGATCGGTCGTGTCTCGCAAGTAATCCATTTGATTTTTTGCAAAGGCGGAATAACGGGACCGCATCAAAGCCTCTGCCGTCGGCGCCAAGGCTTTGCCAGAATGATAAGGACCACAACATTCACTATAATTTTTTTCAGAACCACAAGGACATTTCATAGTCCGCGAAACTAACACAAGGCCCCCTTTGCCACCTAGAGTTTCATTCGCATCGCGTCGCGCAAAAAGGTACCTGCTTCCTTTTCTCAACAAAGGGAAGCAGGTACCTTTAAGGGATGGAAAAAAAATGGGTATTTATTACTGGGGCGACATCGGGGATTGGCTGGGCGACAGCGTTGGCGTTGGCGGGGCAGGGGTATAGCATTTTTGCGACCGGGCGCCGACAGGAAAGACTGACGGAACTTGAGGCGGCCTTAAAGGCGGCACATCCGAACGTTCAGGTTAAAACCGCTCACTTTGATATTAGTGACCGTGATGAAGTGACACAGTTTATGAACGCGCACGCGGCAGAGATGGCCTCTATCGACGTCCTTGTGAACAATGCCGGACTGGCTAAAGGCGTTGATAAAATGCAAGATGGAAAGCTTCAAGATTGGGACACGATGATCGATACCAACATCAAGGGGCTTTTGTACGTCACTCGTGGCATCGTGGAGTACATGGTGCGAAGAAATGCCGGTCATATTGTGAATCTGGGGTCGGTTGCGGGGCGCTGGACTTATCCGGGCGGCGGTGTTTACTGCGCTACGAAGTTTGCTGTGCGTGCCCTCAGTGAAGGTCTGCGCATGGATCTTTTGGGAAGTAAGGTGCGGGTGACAAATATTGAGCCGGGCATGGTCCACACTGAATTTTCTTTCGTTCGATTTGAAGATCAAACCAAGGCGGATAAGGTTTACGAAGGCATGACGCCTCTTTCCGCGCAGGATATTGCCGAAACCATCGCGTGGTGCGTGGCGCGCCCGGCGCACGTGAATATCCAGGAACTTGTTATTTATCCAACGGATCAGGCTCACGTAGGCCAAGTGGCAAGAAAGAACTAAAGTAAATCCTGAAGGAGTGTGCAAATGGCAGATATGCGCATTGAAAAAGACACCATGGGCGAAGTCCAAGTTCCCGCTGACAAATTCTGGGGAGCTCAGACGCAACGGTCGACGCAGAATTTTCGCATTGGCGGCGATCGTTTTCCTCGCGAAATGATCCGCGCTTTAGGAATTTTAAAAAAATGTGCCGCACAAACAAATCACAAGTTGGGCTTGTTGGAGGCAAAAAAGAAGGACGTCATTGTTAGAGCTGCCGATGAAGTGATCGCAGGCAAACTGGATGCTCACTTTCCTCTGGTCGTGTGGCAAACCGGGTCGGGCACTCAGACAAATATGAATGCCAATGAGGTTATTGCCAACCGGGCCATGGATATGCTGGGAATTCAGTTGCCCAGCAAAGAGATTCACCCAAATGATGACGTGAATAAAGGGCAGTCGTCCAACGACACTTTTCCCACGGCCATGCACATCGCGGTGGCCGAGCAGATTCATCATCGTTTGTTGCCGATGATGGCAAAGCTGCACAAAGCCTTAGAACAAAAACAAAATGAATTTAAAGACATTGTCAAAATCGGGCGCACCCATTTGATGGATGCGACACCGTTGACTCTGGGGCAAGAGTTTTCGGGATATTCCACGCAGATGAAGCACTCCCTTCAGAGAGTCAAAAACACATTGCCTCATTTGCATGAGCTGGCCTTAGGCGGGACGGCGGTCGGCACCGGTTTAAACACGCATCCGCAATTCGCGGAACAAGCGGCCCAGGCTATTGCCGCAGAAACCCAGATTCCGTTTGTTTCAGCCGAAAATAAATTTGAAGCTTTGGCCGCGCATGATGCGTTGGTTGAAGTCAGTGGGGCCCTCAATTCCGTGGCCGTGTCTTTGATGAAGATTGCCAATGACATTCGTCTTTTGGGATCGGGGCCTCGGTGTGGAATTGGCGAGCTGCATCTTCCGGAAAACGAGCCTGGCAGCTCTATTATGCCCGGAAAAGTGAACCCAACTCAGAGTGAAGCCATGACCATGGTCTGTGCGCAAGTCATGGGGAATCACGTGGCGGTGTCCATTGGCGGTGCGACGGGGCACTTTGAACTGAACGTCTTTAAGCCCCTGATCGTTTTTAATGTTTTAAACTCGATTCGTTTGCTGGCCGACGCCTGTGAATCCTTCACCGATCACTGTGTTGTCGGGATCGAAGCCAATGCCAAACAGATTCAGAAGCATCTCGAGCAGTCATTAATGCTGGTAACTGCTCTGAATCCTCACATTGGCTATGATAATGCAGCTAAAATTGCGAAAACTGCCCATAAAAACGGCACTACACTGCGCGACGAAGCCATCAATCTTGGACTCCTTTCTGGCGAAGAATTTGATAAGATAGTACAACCTAAGGATATGGTAGGGCGGTAGCCGCCTGGCCGGAACTGGAGTAGCATTCGATGAATTCACTATTGGCAAAAGCGGACTGGATGGAGCGCGAAGATATTCGCCCTTATGTGTTTGTTCGTCCAGAAAACCAAATTGCCCAACCTGGTTCCCTTCATCGTTTGGACTGGTTTCCTAAACAACCTATTTTCAAAGATCCTTTGGATATCGGCGAATTGGCTTTCGCGGATCGTATTTACTCTATCGAAGAAAGAGCCTTCGGTCCTTCCAACATGGCCATGCCTCGTTGGGTGTTTTATGATTGTGCCGTGATGCCGGGGTTTGTGGCGGGTTTTGCCTGCAAACCATCCGCGTTGACGAAAAGCATGCGTGAAGCCTTGGATCCTCAAAAGTATCCAGCGACAAATTCTCCGATCAAAACATCTGGCGTGCTGAAAGAAGTCACGTCACTGGATGAGATGGATTGGATTCCTTTATCTTTGTTCATCATCATTCCGACGATGCATCGTGGAGAGTGGGTCGCCCACAACCTGTGCTCGATCAACTCGTTATTGCCGCAAGGAGAAGGGCTTTACGGTTTGGGATTCTTATCCAAAGCCTTCGGTCTGTGGTATGCCAACGTCGATCAGTGTTCGGGAATGACCCAATGGGGAAGCCCGGCTTTAAAGCTGCACTCGCATTATGGTCACCTGGAAGTGATTGGAGCGTATGCGCCAGTGCATTCTCACGCCAAAACGATCACATACCGAGTGAAAGTAAATACCAATAACTGGGAAAAGTTTTTCAACAAAGGCGAAGACTATGCGTTTTTGGAAAACTATGGCCCGACCGGTGCGATGATTGATCCGAAAAGCGAGCAGAGCATGCTGGAGTTCCAACAGCGTATCGAGGGCAACAAAGGTCCTTACTTCTTGAGTGCGAGTGAAATCGCGCAGAAGAAGCTTGATGAAAAATTAATGATTTATAGTTTGAAACAACAATACTAGATAGGAAGAAAAATGACGATGAATACACTGCCCCCCGTCGCGAAATCTTTTTTTGCGTTTTGCAAAAAATGTGATGCTGATAGATACCATGTGGTCCTAGCCCACACATCGGCGACTTCCGCGAAAATCAAATGTGAGATTTGCGGGTCTCAGAAAACATACTCTCTTCCTAAAGCGCAAACAAAAACGGGCAAGCCTTTGACTGGGGCGGCAGCCAAGAAGCGTGAACAGACAATGAACTCCCGTCGCTCCAGCCACCGCAATGAATACGAAATGCTGATGGCGAATGAAAATGCACCGACGGCTGCATACAATATGAAGGGCAAGTTTGAAAAGAACACGAAACTTCAGCATCCCAAATTTGGCATGGGTTTCGTCAAAGACGCGATGTCTGATAAAATCGAAGTCGTCTTTGAAGATGAAGTTCGTACATTGATCCACAATCGAGTTTAATCTGTATCAGGAAGGCCGAAGTTCTTCGGCCTTCGAGTAGTGAGTATTATGGAATGGCTTAAGGGGCTGAACCCCGAGCAGCAAAAGGCCGTAAAGCACAATTACGGCCCTTTGCTTATTTTGGCAGGAGCGGGTTCAGGAAAAACGACAGTTCTTGTTTCAAGAACGGGGCGACTGATTTCGGAACGGGTGGCGCAGGCTCAGGAAATCTGCGTTCTCACGTTCACAAACAAGGCCGCGCGTGAACTTAAGCATCGGGTGGCGGCGAAGTTAGGCAATACCGGGAAAGATCTTTGGGCAGGGACTTTTCACTCATTCGGATTGCAAATTCTTCGGCGCTTCCATAAACACGCCGCTCTTTCACCCTATTTTGGCATCGTCGATCAGACGGACTGCAACGCCATTCTTAAAGACCTGATGAAGGATATTAAGAATTCGGGCAAAGACAAATTTGACGTCGATAAAATTCTTACCATGATCAATGACAAGCGCACCGGCTTGGCGCCGCAGACCGAGGCTTTTGACGAATACCACGAGATGGTCGAAGTCCTGACTCCGAAATTTGCCAAGCGCCTTGAGCATCTGGGGGTCGTGGACTTTGAAGGTCTTCTGATCAAGCCCTTGCAGCTTTTCCGAGAGCATCCAGATATTCTGGAAAAGGTTCAATCCATGTTCAGTCAGGTGATGGTCGATGAGTTTCAAGACACCAATCGCCTGCAAATGGATCTGATTCATCAGATCGTAAAGTCCCACAATAATCTGACGGTGGTCGGCGATGACGATCAATCCATTTATGGTTGGCGGGGCGCTGAAGTAAAAAACATTCTGAATTTTCCCCAAGAGTTTAAAAACTGTGAAGTGATTAAGCTTGAGCGAAACTATCGCTCTTCGGCGGAAATTCTGGCTGTGGCCAATGCCGCTATCTCCAAAAATAAAAACCGCCACGGAAAAGTCTTGCGGGCGGAAATCGCGCAAAGCACCGGGGTTCTGCCTGAAATGTTCCTGCTGGAGCGCGAAGAAGATGAATGTGAATTTGTGGTCAGTGAAGTACAGCACTTCCTGCGCCAAGGCCATTCGTATAAGGACTTTGCCGTTTTATATCGTTCTAACACCCAGGGTGGTTTGATCGAATCCTCTTTGCGACGGGCTAACATTCCTTATCATATCTCTGGAGGCACCTCGATTTTCGATCGCCGCGAAATCAAAGATCTGATGGCTTATTTGAAGCAGGCCTTGGCACCTAACGAGGTTTCCTTGCGCCGGATCATCAATGTGCCTTCGCGCGGGATCGGTGATACGACCATTGAAAAACTGAGCGAGTTTGCCTTGAAAAAGCGTATTAACTTTGTCGATGCCTGTCGTTTTTGGCGGGAGGCTGAAGTGCAGGAAAAAGCCGGCCTTGCGATCGACGAATTAATGAAGTTCATCGAAGATCTGCCCAAAAACATTTTGGATTACAATGTCGGTTCGTCGCCAGGCGCGAAGATGGTGCAGATTTTTGCCGATATCGGTTATCGCGAATACGTGTACGGCACGGCTGCGGACCCGACCAGTGCCGAGAAAAAGTGGATGGTCGTCGAAATCCTGGGCCGTATTTTGGATGCGTATCTAGGACGTCGGTCTTATGACGTGGAAAATATCAAATCTTTCGTGGATGCGATGTTGCTCCGGGATGATATGTCCGGGGAAGAAGAAGAACCTAACAAGGTTCAATTGATGACCTTGCATGCCTCGAAAGGGTTGGAGTTCCCGATCGTGATTCTGGCGGGGATCGAAGAGGATCTCTTGCCTCATAAAAACCTGGGGTCTGATATCGACGAAGAGCGCCGTTTATTCTACGTCGGCGTGACCCGCGCAAAAAGACGTCTGGTTATGTCGCGCTGTCAGCAACGCAAGAAGAATGGCGTGGTTCGTCCCTCAGCTCCCTCCAGATTTCTTTTAGAGATCCCGAAAGAGCTTTATACTGAGTTCCCTTTGGGCGCGCGCCCTGTATCGGGACAAGAGCGCGAAGACCTGGTTTCCAGCTTTTTGGCGAAGCTTGATAGCAAGCTGACGCCACCGCCGAAAAAATAATCTTAGAACATTTTCTGAAAATCAGGAGGCAGGGGCGTTTCAAAAGTCTGAACGCGTCCGCCAATGGGTAGGGTCAGTTGGAACGCATGCAAGAACATGCGATCTGTTTTGTAGATCTCGGCCATTTTGTCGTTGTAGGTAGGATCGCCGTAACGAGTGTCGCCGACAATGGCATGTTTAGCCAAGGCCGCGTGCTTACGAATTTGATGTTGGCGGCCGGTTAACAGGCGCACCTCGACCAGCGAGAAGTACTGGTTCGATTTGATCACTTTGTAAAGGGTTTTGGCTTCCAGGCGGTCTTTCAAAAGACCTTGGGGGTTTTTGCGACCTTCTGACTTATCAGAGATCGGCGTGGTCCACTCTTGCCATTTGTCGGAAACATCCATCGCGCCACGCAAGACGGCGTAGTACATTTTTTCGGCTTTGTGAGTTTGAAACTGTTCGGCCAAAGCGGCGGCGGTTTCTTGTTCGGTGGCAACGACCAGAAGACCACTGGTTTCTTTATCCAGGCGGTGCACCGGGTAGATGTCATGGAAAGTTCCGGGGTGAAGTTGCTTTTTTAAAATACTGCGAACGTCACCCGCTTCGTTGTGCACGGAAATGCCAGTGGGTTTGTTGATAATCAGCCAATGTTTGGATTTTTCAACCACGGGAAGTTTATTAACGGGCTTCATGTTGGGAACTCCTTCAGAATCTCTTGCACTTGCTCGACAAGAAGATCCTGTTCGGTCAAAGCACTGGAAAATAGAAACCTTTCTTTACGAGAGACCGCCCAAGAATGCACGGAAATTAAGACGAGAAGGTTGAAGAAGAACCCCAGCCAGCTCAAAAATAGGAAAAAACTACCCATTAGCAAAAGATTCTTTTCGTAGCCCCTCAGGGCTTGCGCTTCTTTTCCCTCCTGAAAACCCTCCAGATCCGAGTTCGACTCACGCCATAAAAGGCCGACCTTTTGAAGGTTCGCCTGAAGCCAACCAATGACATAAGCGGCAAGCCAACTTGGGGCCATAGACATCCTTTCAGCCAGGGTCAGGCCTGATTTTTGGCATCAGGGGACATATACCCAGGAGGGAGTGGCAAGAGAATGCAACAATGGGCGGCAGGGGGTGATTTATGAGTCCTGCGGTTCAGGAGTTCCTGCATTTTTTGGACACCTATCACGATGATGACCTTGATTATGGGGATTTTAAGCGTGAGGTCGATCTGCATCTTCGCCGCATGATTGAAGGTCTTCATCCCTTGACCCCTGAACAAATCTGGCAGCTGCGAAAAATGCGGGAACAGCTTCTTTGGTCCTATAATTTCGATGTCGAAGAGATGCGCTCTTTGCTGAAGACGGAATCCCAGCATCTAGAAGACTTCGTCCCACCGGAAATCTAACCGAATAACTCTGTGCGCCGCCCTTGCGCTGGGCGAGGCCTCTGGGTAGGCTTGATTCACCAGGAGGTTTCTGATGTCAGCATTGGCGCAACAGGAGTTTTGCATCTCGTTGAGTGATTTGGCCTCTTTTATGGATATCGCTCCGTCGGCAGTCAAACTGAAGGCCGAAAAACATCTGCAGAAAAAAATTAAATCACCCTGGCTTTTGCCCGAAGAAGTTCGCACTCTTTTATTGGCAGAAGGCTACAAATACCCACAAAAAGTGATCTCTGTGCAAATGCTCAAAGGGGGC